>JAGPEO010000331.1:0-1642 GCA_018056925.1 Phycisphaerae bacterium | reverse complement strand
GCGATCAGGATGAAGACGAAGCCGTGCGACTGTGCGTCGGTCTGGCCGCCTTGAATGACCCACTGGTGGCAGTGCGGGCACTGGTCGGCATCCTCCAGGATGTCCTCGCCGCAATTGGGACACTCCACCGTGTCCGGCTCGTCCGGGTCGCCCTGGGCGAGCAGGTCGCATTCCTGCGGCCCTTCCGGGTCTTCGAGCGCTTCGCGCGCCTCCCAGTCCAGCTCTTCCTGTTCGTATTCGCGGTCTTCGTCTGCTTGCATCAGCGCACGATCGGCAACAGCCGCTTAAAGAGGTCCGTTCCTGAAAGTTCCAGCATCTCGAAGATGGCCGATTCCACGGTTGAAACGGCGATGCCTGCGGCGCGCATGCGGTCCAGGGCCACGTCGCGGTCCGACGTTCGCCGCGAGCCGACGGCGTCCGCCAGCACGCACGGCTCCAGGCCCAGTCGCAGCAGGTCAAAGGCGGTTTGCTGCACGCAGACGTGCGATTCGATGCCGACCAGCACCACCTGCGGGCGGCGCAGCCCGACGATGTGCTCGCGAAGCGGCTCGTCGCGCATCAGGCTGAACGCCATTTTCTCCAGCTTGGTGAAACGGGCCGGCTCGCCGGCCGCCGACAGCACCTGCGGCACGGTCGGCCCGAGCCCGCGCACGTACTGCTCGGAAATCGTCAGCGGCAGCTCCAACTCATGCGCCGCCCGCATCATCCGCACGATCTGCGCCAGCACATCCTCGCGGGCGTGAATGTGCGCCAGCATCTTCTCCTGGACGTCCACGACGACGAGTTGCGCTTGGGTCCGATTGAGACACATCACAGCCATGTTTGCCCTCTTCGACCGACAGCGCGTAATCTGACAGAAACCGGGCCATGTGGCAACCGCGGCGTGCCAAACGCGGGCCGCTGAATGACCCATGCTTGCCCGCCGGCTCCGGCCGCCCTACATTGAAACGTTCTCGTTCAGCGGCCGGCGCCCGCAGCGCTGGCCGCGGCCGTGTCTTCCCACGAGGCCAGAACGGCGATGATGTACACGCTGCATTCTTACGTGCTGCGCGAGCTGCTGAAGACCTTTGCGCTCACGCTGGTGGCCCTGACGGCCGTGCTCACCATGGGCGGCGGGCTGTACAACGTGCTGCGCTATGAAGGGGCCAGCGCCGGCGACGTACTGGGCTTTTTGCCCATGCTGATCCCCATCATGGTGGCGCTGGCCATGCCGGTGGCGGCCATCTTCGCCACCACCATGGTTTACGGGCGACTCGCGGCCGATAATGAGTTCACGGCCTGCCGGGCGGCGGGAATCAACGTACACAAGCTATTCCTGGGGGCGCTGTTGGTGTCGGTGTTTGTGGCGGTGTTCACGCTGCTCTTCGGCGACTTGGTGGTCCCCGACGTAACACGGCGCCTGAACCAGTACGTGCGGGCCAACCTGCGCGACCTCGCCTTGCAGCGGATGGAGACGAAGGGTTACGTGCGCTATCAGCGCGGCGGCAGCACCTACCTCTTGACGGCCGAGAACATGCGCGTGCCCAGCGAACGGGCCCTGCAAGAGCAGAACTTGCCGACCGGCGAGGGCTTCAGTTACCTGCTGATGGATTCGCCGTTCTTCGTGATGCTCGATAAGGACGAGCGGCTGCAGCGTTATGCT
>JAGPEO010000028.1:6799-18825 GCA_018056925.1 Phycisphaerae bacterium | reverse complement strand
TGTAGAGGGTCAAGGAGGACCAATGAGCGACAAGCCTATCGCGGTGTTCGATTCCGGACTCGGCGGGCTTTCGGTGGTGCGCCACCTGCGCCACCGCCTGCCGGACGAGCAGCTTGTGTACTTCGGCGACACCGCCCGCGTCCCGTACGGCAGCAAATCGCGGCAGACCGTCATAAACTTCGCCCTCGAAGCGGCCCGCTTCCTGCTCCAATTCGAGCCCAAACTGATCATCGCGGCCTGTAACACCGCCAGCTCGTTGGCCATGAATGAACTGCGACGCGCCCTGCCCGTGCCGGTCATCGGCGTGGTCGAGCCGGGCGCCGCGACCGCCGTCCGCCTGGCTGCCGGCGAACCCATCGCTGTCATCGGTACCGAAGCCACCGTGGGCAGTGGCTCCTACCTGGCGGCCGTGCGCGCCCTCGCGCCCGAGCAGGAGGTCATTCAACGCGCCTGCCCGCTGCTGGTGGCTCTCGTCGAGGAGGGACGCGAGCCGTCCGACAACATCGTCCGCCTCGTAGTGCAGGAGTACCTTACACCGCTTCGGGAACAGGCCATTCGCGTGCTAATCCTGGGCTGCACGCATTATCCGCTGCTGCGCCAGCCGATCGCCGATTGTCTCGGCCCCGAGATTGAGATCGTCGACAGCGGGCGCGAAACCTCGCTCGCGGTCGAACAGTACCTGCGCGCCACGCATTCCTTGTGCCCGCCGGGAAGCGCAGGTACCATGCGTTGCTACGTGAGCGACAACCCCGAACGCTTCAAACGCGTCGGTTCGCGCTTCCTCGAGGAGGATATCGAGCAGGTTGAGTTCGTTGAGCCGGAAAGATACATCTCGGCCGGCGTGTGAACCCCATCGCCGGGCCGCCAGTGTGAAAATGCAGGCGCGCAACCGCCTGCGGTGTTGCGCCGCCTGGGCGGCGCTGCCGGCGGTGGTGCTGCTGCTAGCCGGTTGTAGCGACGCCAAGATCAACGCCGTGGTGGTGAAGATCTTCGAGCCGCGCCGCACGCCGCAGCAGAATCTAGTCACCGCCTTTTCTTCCGAAGACCCCGATGTGCGCCGCGACTCGCTGGGCAAGGTGGCCAAGAGCAAGCTGCACGACGAGGATTGGGCCGTTAAGGGGTACATCACGATCGCCCTGCTGGACACTGAGCCGCAGGCCCGTTGCGTGGCCATCCGCGCCTTGGTCCGCACCGAAGACCCGCGCGCGGCCGAAACCCTGCTGAAGCTGCTTAACTACCGCGAGCACCCGCCCCAGGAAGTCCGCCCGCCGGATACGCTGATTCGCTGGGACGCAACGCTCGGCCTGGCGCGGCTGTCTGAACGGGACGCGGTGCCGCCGGAATTGCGCGAATCGGTTGAGCAAACGCTGATCGAACGCCTGCGCATGGACGAAGACGCCCAGGTGCTTACGGCCGCGGCGCGCGGGTTGGGGTATTACCCGTCCGAGGACGCGGTGCGGGCGCTGATCGGCGGCCTGAACGGAACAAACTTCGCGGCAGTCCACGAGTGCGAGGAGTCGCTGGTCAGGCTGACCGGTTACACACACAACTGCGATCCGCTGGCGTGGCAGGATTGGCTAGAAGGCCATCGGGACGACCTGTTCGCCCGGGCCGGCCACATACCCGAGTCGCGGCGCCCGCCCTACAGCAACCGCTTCGAAAAAGTGGGCTACGACGTGAAACAGTTCTGGCGCTGGTTAGTACCGGCCCGCAAAGAGCAGTGAGCAGTTCGGGTTCGCGGTCAGACCACTAGCCGATCAGCGCGCCCGTGGCTGAAGTCGGGAGGCACGAAGCTTGGAAGCGTTAGTCATTCGTCATGGGGCGCCGCGAGCCGTCCAGTATGTGAACAACTATGCAGCGCCGCAGCCCGCGCCGGGCGAGGTGCTGGTGCGCGTGCGCCTGGCGGGGATCTGCGCGACCGACCTGGAAATCCTGCGCGGCTACATGAGCTTCTCGGGCGTACCGGGGCACGAATTCGTCGGAACCGTGGTAGGCGGGTCTGAGCGGTTGCGCGGCCGGCGCATCGTCGCGGAGATCAACTGCGTCTGCGGAAGCTGCGATATGTGCAGTTGCGGCCTGTCGGGGCACTGCCGGCGGCGGACCGCTTTGGGAATTCAGGGGCGCGACGGGGCCTTTGCCGAACTGGTCTGCGTGCCCGAGCGGAATTGCCACGTCGTGCCGGACCAGGTCAGCGACGAACAAGCCGTCTTTGTTGAGCCTCTAGCGGCGGCAATTCAGGTGGTCGAGGTCCAGCCGGTCGATCGCTGGATGGACGTGGTCGTGATCGGCTCAGGGCGGCTGGGGCTGCTGGTGGCGCAGGTGCTCAAGCTGCATGGCTGCCGGCTCGAAGTGGTCGGGCGTAATCCGCGCACACTCGCATTTTGCGAACGTCACGGCATACAGCCGATTGAACTGACGGAACTCGTCCCCAAGGCTACGCGCGACGTCGTGGTCGAGTGCACCGGCTCACCCGAGGGACTGAAGCTGGCCATGCAGCTCTGCCGGCCGCGCGGCACAATCGTCCTCAAGAGCACCTACGCCGCGCCCCCGCCGATCGACCTCGCGCCCGTGGTTGTGAACGAGCTGCGCATCGTCGGCAGCCGTTGCGGTCCTTTCCCGGAAGCCCTCCAACTTCTCCAGCAGCGGCAGGTGGAAGTTGAGGAGATGATCAGCCGGGTCTATCCGTTGAAAGCGGGCCCGCAGGCGTTTGAGGCCGCCGCCAGCCCACAGGAGATCAAGGTGCTGCTGCGGCCGGGCGGCGGTGCATGATGGAATTCTTCACCATCGACGAGCGGCGCTACGCGCGTTTCGAACGCCTGGCACGGGAGGGACGGCTGGTGCATGCCTTCTCCACCCGGCCTCACAATATGGCGCCGCGCCTCGACGACAGACAGGCCGAGCGCGCGGCCGCGCGGCGACAAATGGCGGTTGACCTGGGGCTGTCGCCCGACCGGCTGACCATCTGCGAGCAGGTGCACGACTGCCGCGTCGCGATCGTACCGGTTGGGCACGCCGGCGGGAGACTGCCCGGTACCGATGCAGTGGTCACCGTCGGCGCCGGGTTGCCGCTCATGGGCT
Source organism: Phycisphaerae bacterium (assembly GCA_018056925.1). Lineage (GTDB taxonomy): Bacteria > Planctomycetota > Phycisphaerae > UBA1845 > Fen-1342 > JAAYXS01. The sequence goes on along the minus strand of JAGPEO010000028.1, from coordinate 15,747 downwards.
TTTCGGCCGATTGTCCGCTGATTTTGCTCTACGATCCGCTGCGGCCAGCACTGGGCGTCGTGCACGCGAGCTGGCGCTGTACCGTCGCGCAGCTTACAGCGCAGGCCGTAGAAACAATGAAACGCGAGTTCGGCTGCGACCCGGCGAACCTGCTGGCGGGCATCGGGCCGGGTGCGGGGCCGTGCTGTTATGAGGTGCAGGCGGACGTATTCGAGGCAGCCCGCGACCTGCCGGATCGAGAGCGCCTATTTAGACGGCGCGATGGCCGGATGTATTTTGACCTGTGGCAGGCGAATGTTCGGCAGTTGTGCGACGCGGGTTTGCGTGCGGAGCAGATTGAAACGGCCGGCATTTGCACGATGTGCCGCGTAGATGTGTTCTTTTCATTCCGGCGCGAGGGGCCCGGGTGCGGGCACTTTGGGCTGATGGCGGGGATGCGGTGATGGCCGCCGTGCGGTAGAGGCGAATAGGACGGATAGGACGCAAGTCGGCTCGCTGCACAATTTCCAGGAGGCGGTACACTGTTGACGGGAGTCTCGGGAAACTAGCGTGCCCAGGGAACCTCTACCGTTACTGTTCGAGGATACCCCGCGGGGGTTGTCGCGGGATCTGCCGCCGGCTGCGCGGCGCTCCACCCGGAACGGGCTCTTTCTGGTCGGCCTGATTTTCCTTGGCACGCGGCTGGTGACGCTCGTCGGCGCGTACTACGGGAGCCACATACTGCTGCTGATCCAGGAGCAGCTTCGTCCCACATTCGTCCGCCACGTTCGCGAGTGGGAGCAGGTGCAGGCGGGAAAGGCCGAATCTGCGGAGCAGGCGCAGCGCGTTGCCGCTGAGCTGCGGGCGGCACACGAGTTGTTGGACGATTTTGCCCCGTTGTGCCGCTACGACGCGAACCATTACCAGGACATTGTCGAGCGCGGCTACGAATATCTGAGCGACCCGGATGATCCGCTGAAAACCAGGGGCGGCTACAACATCGCCTGGTTTCCGCTCTACCCGCTGATCTGCCGTCCGCTGGCACAGGTAATGAGCACGCGAGCCGCGCTGGTGCTGGTGGCGAACGCGGCGGCGTTGGCGGCGGCGATGCTGCTGTACCTTTGGATTCGCCAGCGCGCCAGCGAGCCGGTCGCATTGTGTAGCGTGGCGCTGCTTTTGTGCATGCCCTGGGCGGCGTTCTTTGCGTTTGGATACGCCGAAAGCCTGACCTTGCTGCTGGTAGTGGTGGCGCTGCGTCTGATAGACGGCCGGCGCTGGCTGCCGGCAGCGGTTGTCAGCGGCCTGGCCACGGCGACGCGCCCCACGGCGCTGGCCATCGCCGGCGTGCTGGTGCTGGCGTTCTGGTTCAACGCCGAGTACCGCGGTGGGGGCCGCCTGGGTCTGCGGGCTCGCATCGGCCGCCTCGTGCCGCTGGCGCTGGTCAGCGTCAGCGGGATTGTGGCATACGCGATATTTCTGACAGTCCGTTTTGGCACGCCCTTTGTTTACAGCGCCAATTTCAAGTACTGGGTCCAGGACGAACGGCGGGCCGATTGGCTTGGTTTTCTGACTTTCAGCCGCGTCTTTGAGCAGTTCAAATATTTCGGCGCCTTTTTCCTGCCCTATCCGCGCGGCCCGATGCTCGCGGCCAATCCGCTGATGTGGAACGTGCCGATCATCTTGTTCATCCTGTTCGTGAGCCTGGCAGGCATGAAGCGCGTTCCGCGCAGCTTTCGGCCGCTGCTCATGCTGGGACCGCTGATTTTCCTGCACGCGTACCTGGCGTGCGGCGGGGCTGTGTTCGGTATCGAGCCGATTGGCCGTTATTTGGCGGTCGCCGTCCCGACGTTCGTGGTTCTGGCGGCGTGGTGCGTGCGCGAGTGGTCGTGGGGGGCGCGCACGGCGCTGATCAGCTTCCTGCTCTTGGTACAGGGCGCCCTGGCGTTCCGGTATTCAATGAATGAGTGGTGCGGGTAGGAGCCCGCAGCGCCCGTCGCAGCCGCCGCGGACGATTTCCGGACTTCTACTGGGCAAGCGGGCCCGAATCGGCTAGACTATTGATGTTGAGGTGAGGGCCTGAGGTGCAGGTGGCCCGATCGGGGCCCACAGGGTCGGCCAAGGCCGGCTTGCGGCCGTAAAGTTGGGCGTAGTCCGAAAGGACTCGGTTGGGTCGCGAATAGCGGCCCTTTTTGTTGGAGTAAGCAAGACAGGCGGGCTTGGGCCTGCCGGACGACCGGATTTGAACGCAGCGAGACTCGCATGAGCCAAGATCTGCTCCGCATCATCGACAGCATCTGCCGCGACAAGAACATCGACCGCGATTCCTTCGTCGCCGACCTTGAGAACGCCATGGCCAGCGCGATTCGAAAGGCCCATGATGAGACGGCCGACGCGCAGGTGCAATTAGATCCGTTGTCCGGCAAGATAACGGCCACCGTGAACGGCCAGCCGGTGGACCTGCAACGCGAGTTGGGCCGCATCGCCGCCCAGACCGCCAAGCAGGTCATCATCCAGAAGACCCGCGAACGCGAACGTACCAGCATTTTTGAGGAATTCACGGAGCGCCGCGGGACCATCGTGACCGGCACCGTCGTCCGCGAGGAACGCGGCAGCTTCATCGTCAACTTGGGCCGGACCGAGGGCTTTCTGCCGCGCAGCGAGCAAATCCCCGGCGAAACGCACCAGGTGGGCGAGCGCATCCGCGTCCTGATCCTCGACGTTCGGGATCAGCCCAACCAGATCAAGATCATTCTGTCGCGCTCGCACCCGGAATTTATCGTGCGCCTGTTCGAGCTGGAGGTGCCGGAGGTCGCGGAACGAATTATCGAGCTCAAGGCCCTGGCGCGCGAGGCCGGGTACCGCACGAAGGTCGCCGTTAGCAGCATTGACTCGAAGGTCGACGCCGTCGGCGCGTGCGTGGGAGTGCGCGGCAGCCGAATCAAGAATATTGTGGAGGAGTTGGGCGGGGAAAAGATCGACATCGTGCGCTGGAATGAGTCCAGCCAGATTTTGATTCAGAACTCGCTCAAGCCCGCCGAAGTGCAGGAAATCGCGCTGTGCTTCGAGTTGGGCAAGGCGACGGTGGTGGTTGCGGAGGATCAGCTCTCGCTGGCGATCGGGAAACGCGGGCAGAACGTGCGGTTGGCGGCCCGCCTGACCGGGTGGGACGTCGATATTCTGACACCGGCCGAATACAACAAGCACCTGGAGGCGCTGGAGCGCGTAGTGAAGAGCGTGGAAGGCGCCACGGACATGATCGTCGATCAACTGGTCGCAATGGGCGTGGTTTCGGTCGGCGATTTGGACGAAGTCGGGCCGGAACCGCTCGTCAACGAGTTACAGCTTGAGCCCGCCTTGGCAGAGCGCATCGTCGAAGCCGCGGGCGAAGAGGCCATCAAGCAGGAGGAGGAGAAGGAAGCGGCCGAGAAGGCTCGCGCGGCGCGGATTGCCGCCGGCCTGCCGCCGGAAGAGGAGGCGGTTGCTACCGCTGAGCCGGCAGCGGAGGCTGCGGAAGGGACGCCGGGCGAGTCCGGTTCGTCCGCGGAGGGAGAAGCGACGCTCACTGCTGAGACGGGCTCGCAAGGACCGGGAGAGGGGTCGGCCTTCGTGCCCGAGGCGACGGGGACATCGGCCGAGGACAAGTTTTCGGACGATAGTAGCAAGCAATTCCGGCCTAGCATTGATTTTGTTACACGCACTCACACCAGCACCGAATTGGGCGACTCGCCCGAAGTGATGGCGGTCACTCACGAATCTCCTCCAGCGGAGCCGCCGCAAGACGAGTCCCTGGGTGAGCAGTTTGAGGAGCTCGTTGACGACTTGACTCCCGGAGCGGCCGAGCGCGAGCAGCCGCTGGACGCCGAGATCAGGCGCGAAGGCCGCGGCGAGAGTCCGGCTGAAGAAGATGTGTCGCCGCTCGGGGGCTAGGCGAACCGGGCGAGTCGCTCTATATGCCATGAATCGTTGCCGGAGCATTCCAAGCGCCGGCATTCCGTTCAGCCCGAGGGGCGGAGTCGGGCAAGGGTGGGAGTGAGGGTACTCTATTGGTAGAGGTCGAAAACCAGCGCAAAGTGCTGCCGCCCACGCTAGAGTGGATCGGGGGGGAGGACGGGTGCCTGCGGCTCATCGATCAAACGCGTCTGCCAGCCCGGCTGGAGTTGCTCGACTGCACGACGGTCGATCAGGTGCGACGGGCAATTCAGACGTTGCAGGTTCGCGGGGCGCCGGCAATCGGGATCGCGGGGGCTTACGGCTTGTGCCTCGGCCTGCGTCCGTACCGGCGAGCGGATCGGGCGTTGTTCGGGCAAAAATTGCGCGAGGTTAGCGAATATCTGGCGGCGTCGCGTCCTACGGCGGTGAACCTGGCATGGGCGATAGGAGTGGTCAAAGCGGCCGGCGAGGCGGCGGCGACCGCTGAAGCGGCGTGGGACGCGATGCTGGCGGAGGCGCACGCCCTGGCGCGCGCCGATATGGAGGCCTGCCGCAAGATCGGTGAAGCCGGGGCACACCTGGTTCCGGAGGGCGGCGGCGTTCTGACGCACTGCAACGCGGGCTGGCTGGCGACGGTGCGATACGGAACAGCCCTCTCGTTGCTCTATGTTGCGCAGGAACGTGGGCGGCGTTTTCACGTTTACGCGGACGAGACACGGCCTTTGTTGCAGGGGGCGCGGCTGACGGCCTTCGAGCTTCAAGCGGCCGGCATTGACGTTACGGTTCTGTGCGACAACGCCGCCGCGAGCGTAATGCAATCGGGGAAAGTCCAGTTGGTCGTAGTCGGAGCGGATCGGATTGCGGCGAATGGGGATACGGCAAACAAGATCGGGACTTATGGGCTGGCGGTGCTGGCCCGCCACCACGGAATTCCATTCTATGTAGCTGCGCCGCTGAGCACGTTTGACCCCTCGCTGAAAAGCGGCGCGGAGATTCCGATCGAGCAGCGCGACGAAGCGGAAGTGCGCGCTTACGGGACGTCGGAGGTCGTGCCGCCCGGCGTCTCTTGTTTGAACCCGGCGTTTGATGTGACCCCCGCAGCGCTGATAACGGGCATAATTTGCGAGCGCGGAATCGCGAAACCGGTTCCGGAGGATATCGCCGAATTTACTCGCCAGGGCCTTGCATCGCGTCGCGCCCTCCATACACTGTAACCCCTGTTTAATGGTGCGGTCAGAACCGGCAGCCCTATCGGGGTAGCGCGCTTTCCGGCTTCTGATACTGCTTTCGAAAGGTCCGATCCGCCAACCGCCGATAAGGTGCGGTTATGGTTCGGACGATGTAGTGGCGCTTCGCAGCTAGTTCGCGTCAGCGAGCACGGCCGCGAGCGGAAGTGTGAAAGAAGTTCCAAGGAGAAAGAGATGAAGAAAGCGTTGTTGGTCCTTATGGCGTCGGGCGTGCTGTTTGCGAACGGCTGCCTCAATTGGCAGTGGTGGTTGGGCGCTTCGCAGTTCACCTCCAACGTCACCAACATTCTGGAAGACGTTGGCGTACTGCCCGGATAACTTGCCGGCGTCTGCGCCTTCTCCGGAAGGCTGAACGCCTTTCGGGAAGGCGCTGGCGAGTTTCTCGCACGGGGCTTGGGCATTCTGCGGAGTCCGCAAAGTGCTCAAGTCTCGGCTTTTTTTGGGGGCGCTTTGGGGGCGCGAGCAGCGGCCCGCCGCTGATGGCCGACAACCATGTCCGAGACTTGATGGCCGTCCAGCGGGTGCGTATACTGCGGCTGTTGGAGGTTGGTCCAGAAGAAATCCGGAGTGAGAAATGCTAAGGTCGCGGCGCTTTAAGTGGGTGGCCCTGCTGGCAACGTTCAGCGCGGGCACGATGTTGCAATTTAGCACCGGTTGTAACCAGTTCTGGACCGACGTAGCTCTGACCTCATTTGATTTCTGCTCGGTTGTGAACTGCACCGGCGGAACTTACTTTAACTTCTGCGACCCCGTTGTAATTCTGGCTGACTGTCCCAACGCCACGGCCCCCTGAATGTGAGACTCTCAATGTCGCGTTTTAGAAACCGCCTGATTCGCCTGACGCTCGGCTTGGCTTCGGCTGGGGTCGTCTTTGGTGGGGGATGTTCGGTTGGTTCAGTGGTCCAGTATTTCGCCAATTTTAATTATGGCGAATCAGTGCTGAATATGACCCGGCCGGCGTACCAGTTCCTGACGTCCGGCTATCAAGGGCCAGGCATTAACCCGGATATTGACCCGGCCTGTACGTATCCGCCGTTTTGCACCAACGACCCGTTCGCGCCCCAAGCATCCTTCCCATAAGCTCACGAGGACGCCGCAAGCCGGCATGCCTCAGGGACGGCAGTCTGCGCGAGCCGCGGCCTAGTTGGCCCATGGTCTTTCCGTGGGTCGCCGTTACGATTCGCACATGCTCGGCAGATTAAGAGTCGCCAGGATCGGCGATCGCGCCGACTGGCAGAATGGTGCGCATTGCGGAGTTCGGTTCCGCCGGCTGCTGACGCTTGGCGTTGGATGTGCGCTGCTCGCGGCCCCACGCCAACTGCTGGCATTTCCTCCTAACGAGCCCCCCGACAGCACGACGGCCACCGTCCCCGCCAACAATGAAGCCATGCTGCTTTTTTCACGCGTGGAGCAGGCCATTCAGCAGGCGGATTGGCGGCTGGTTCTTGCGCTGCGCGAACGGCTGATGGGCATGGGGAACGAGTTGGTCATCGTCCCTCCGGGTCGCACTTACTACCCGATCTGGAGACAGGCGACGAAACTGTTTGAGCGCCTGCCGCCGGAAGGCCGCGACCTCTACCGCCAGACGTACGAGGCAGAGGCGGCGGCCCGCCTGCGCGAAATCGTGCCTGGTGGAGACCTGTCGGCATTGCGGGACTTGTTCCGCACCTACGCAGGCTTGAGCATCTGGCCGGCGATCGGGGCCGAGCTGACGGCCCAATTGCTCGATCAGGGGCAATACGGGGATGCTATCGAGACTATTCAGGTGCTCAACGCGGCCCAGTCGCAGATGCCGCCCGAGAGGCGCATGCAACTTGTGGCGGCTTTGGGCTGCTTGGGGCACTGGCAGGCGGCCCGGGAGCACCTCGACAGGCTTTCGGCCACTGAGGCTATGCAACAGCCGCCGTGGCCGGAGCGCCTGGCTGCCCTTCGCGCGTGGGTCGCGGAAGCTTCCACAAGCGCAGGGCAGGCAGCCAACGGCGCGGCGAATCTTAGCCCGGCGCTGGCCGCCGGGCTGTGGTGGGAGGCCCTCGAGCCGGCCAGTGATAACGGGGCTTGCGAAGACGACCTGGGCATGGCTGAGGCCATCGCGCTCACGCGCCGGTTGCCGTTGCAGACTGCGGTTTTGGAAGGCGACATTCTGGTTACGCGCGGGCGGGGGGCGATCTGGGCCTTCGACGCGCTGACGCTCAGGCCGCAATGGCATGTGCGAGAGTTGGCCTGGGCTGTCACGCCGGGGGAGCGATTTGATTCTTCGCTTGTCCCATCGGGCATGATTTTGGGTCTGGGTGGGCAGGTGGAGGGATTGTCGGCCGACGCAAACGCCTTGCTTTCCGACGCGCTGCGCCATGCGCTATCAACGGGCAACGAGTTGGTATTCACGATCGAAGCCACTGCTTCCGGATCGAGCGAGGAGGACGACTTCGGAGTCGCGCGTTTCGGAGGGATGGACTACGCGCCGCCGCCCAACGAACTGGTGGCGCGCGATTTAGCGACCGGGAATGTGGTTTGGCGGCGCGGAAGTGATCCTGCGGATGCGCTGTACGGCGTTTCCTTCCAGGACGTTCCCATTGTGGTTCGCGACCGGCTGTGCGTTCCGCTGGTGCGGGCGGGCGAGCTGCACCTGTGTCTGCTTGCGCCTTCGGACGGAGCGACCGTGGCCGAAGTCGAGGTCGTGGGGCCGCCGACGTACTTCACCCGCACGGGCGGACGATGTCAGCTTGTCAGTGATGAATCGACGGTTTTCGTCGCGACCGGAAACGGCGTGGTGGCCGCGTTGAGTTCCGGAGATTTGACCTGGAAGTGGGCGACGACTTACCCGAGCACCTTGGCCGCGCGCCGCAGCGCCGGTTGGTGGCCTCCGCCGCAGCCCTCACGTGAGGTTAGCATCGATCGCCCGTTGCTGACGGGCGAATTGCTGGTGCTGGCGCCGGCCGACGCGGCGTCGATTTTTGCGCTGGAGCGCGCCACAGGCCGCCAGCGATGGCGCATTCAGCGCCGCACGGATGTCAGCCTGGTGGGGGCGACGAATTCGGGTGTACTTCTGGCCGGCAACAGCCTGACCCACGTGGATGCGAACGACGGCGCCACGGTTCTCTGGCGGACCGTCCCGCTGGAAATCAGCGGCCGTCCGGCAGTTGGCGAAGACCGGATTTTCGTTCCGACGCGCGATGGCGTCGTTACGGTGGACAGCCACACGGGCAAGATTCTCAGCGAACCGGGGCAGGGGGAGATTCGCGACCCAAACCGGTGCGCCAACACTTCGCCGCCGGCGGGTGGAGCGCTGTCGCCCGAACTGTTTTCACGGCGTCTGCCGGCCGCCAACCTGGTCGCGGCGGCCGACGCCGTATTTGCGATTTCGCCCAACTGCCTGGTCAAGTTTCCGGACATCGTCGCCGCCAGGAAGAGCTGCGCAGAGCTGCTGGCCATGGATCCGGGTGACGAGCGGGCGCGCTATGCGGAAATCTGGCTGGAACTTCTGAGCGGCGACCCGGCCGCCGCATTGGCCAAGGCGGAGGAGTTTCAGCCGAATGACGTTGCACTCGCGGCGGGTCGTGAGAAAGTCTTGACCGATATCTTCGTTAGCTTGTCAGACAGCCTGAGCGACCACACGCAGGCTTTGGCGCTGCTGCGGCGTGCCACCCGGCTGGCACAATGCGAGGACGTTTCAGCCCGGCTGGCATTGCTGATTGGCAGGTTGCTCGAGCAGGGCGGCCATTGGGCCGAAGCAGCCCAGCAATATCAAGAGTTGCTCGCGCAATGCCGGCATTCAATGATTCCGATCGCGGGCGA
>JAGPEO010000028.1:0-6699 GCA_018056925.1 Phycisphaerae bacterium | reverse complement strand
GACATATGGCGGCCGTCGCAGTGCAGGATGGGCTGTTTGGACTGGGTTTGGGCTGCGCGCGGGGCGCGGACAAACTGTGGCACCGCACGCTTGCCGAATGGGGCGGAATTGCGGCGCATCCTGGCGAGGCGCTCGCAGGTGGAACCGCCGGAGTTTATGTGGGGTGGCGACAGGATCGGGTCGCACTATTGGACTGGGCGGACGGGTCGCCGCGCTGGGAGCGCAGCCTGCCCGGTCTGCGGATCGATCAACTCTTGTCGCTCGGCGAGCGCTTGATCATCGTCGGGCGTGACGGCGACGTCGTTTCGGTCGACGCAAACTGCGGTGACGACCTGCGTAGTCTATCCCCAGTGGGCGGCGCGCCGCGCGCCGTAACCACCGCCGGCGAGACGCTCGTGGTTTGGACCGAGGATCGCGTAGGCGGCTATGACCCGGCCACTTTCGTCTGCCGCTGGTTGCGTCCGAGCCGCGGCGTGGAAGACTATAAATGCGTGGCCGGTTCGAATTGGGTCTTGTATCGCGACCAGGGCGAAACGCAGTGGGGGCTGATTGATGCCGACACCGGCGACCCGGTGTTCGCCGGACGATGGGGCGAGTTCGGCGGCACCCTGACGGCCGCTGCGAAAGACGGCGGGCGGCTGCTGATTGCGGCCTTTTCGCGGAAAGCGGCTTCCAGCGACGCGGCGCCGATGGTGCATTTGGCGGCGTTCGACGCGGAGAGTGGAGCGCAGTTGTGGGAACGGGACGTGCCGACGCTGGCGCGGGTCAATCAGACGCAACTGCAGGCAAGTGCGGACCTGATTCCAGTGCTGGTGGCGCGCAGCGACTACGAGTACACCGAGACGCGCAATTACAATGCACTTGCGCTATGCGTTGTAGACAAGGAATCGGGAGCGGTGACGGAGCCGGTCTCGATAATGGACGACTTCCGCGGCACGCAGGGACGTTGCGCCGCATACCTTCTGGCAACGCCCAGCAGAATTATCGTACAGGCCAACGGGACCATCGCCGCCTACGGACCAGTCAGCGGAAGACAGTGATGATCGGTGCGTGTAGAGACATCGGGCCGTCCATAATGGCAGCATTGGCCCTGCTGGTTTGCTGCTACGCAACGACATATTCCCAGGTAACGCCGGCCGGTTCGGCAGCGTCAGACACTAGCCCAGCCGAGCCGCCCGCCGACCCCGGTTCGGCTCTGAATCTGCCGCCGCAACTGCCGCCCGGAATTACGCCGGCGGCGGCCGATTCCATTCAGAGAGGTCTGCGCGTTCTGGTGAGTCTGCAGAACCGGGATGGAAGCTGGCGCACCGGAGGTTCTTCGGGCGGGTATCCGACGGCGATGACCGCGCTGGCCGGGCTGGCGCTGCTGGCGGGCGGGAACACGCCCACGCAGGGCGCGTATGCCGAGAACGTCAGCCGCGGATTGTCCTACCTCCTGAGCGTCGCGCGGCGCGACGGCCTCATCGCGAGCGTGGAAGAAGAAAGCCACTGCATGCACGGGCACGGCTTTGCGATGCTCTTCCTGAGCCAATGCTACGGCATGGAGGAGGACGCGCAACGGCGGGCCCAGGTCGGCCTGGCCTTGCAGCGGGCCGTGCAACTGACGGCGCGCAGCCAGAGTGCGGCCGGCGGCTGGCTGTACACGCCGGATTCCAATGGCGACGAGGGCTCCGTGACGGTGACGCAAGTGCAGGCCCTGCGCGCCTGCCGCAACGTGGGTATTGCGGTCCCCAAGCGCGTGATTGACCAGGCCATGCAGTACCTGGAGCGCTCGTTGAACGAGGACGGCGGCATTCGGTATCAGGTGTCCGATCGCGGGCCGAGCCGGCCGGCGATCACTGCAGCGGCGGTGGCCTGCTGGTACAACGCCGGCCTATACGACAGCCCGCACGTTGCGGCAGCGCTGCGCTTCTTGAAGCCGCGCTTGACGCCTGATCCGAATAACGACGTACATCATTTCGGGCACTATTTCTACGGCCACCTTTACCTGGCGCAGGTTTTGTACCAGACCTCGCAGCGCGATTGGGAGGAGTACTTCCCGGCCATGCGCGACGCGCTCATTCGTGCTCAGGAGCGCGACGGGACATGGGAGGGCGACGCGGTTGGTCCGGTCTATGGCACGTCAGTGGCGCTCATAATTCTGCAGTTGCCTTATAAGAACTTGCCGATCATGCAGCGCTGAGAACTCGCAGTCGTATAAGCGAAGGCTCGCACTGCTTGAAGCTTCGCTTTCAAGCAGTGGCACACGGCGGGTGTGTTCGGACAGTTACTTCTCTTCGGCCAGTGAGCGGTAGTACTGCTCCACCAGTTGGCGGTAACGCGAGGGGAAACGGTCACGCAGCGAATCGAGGATGCGCTCCCGCTGCGCCGGCGGAAGCTGGCCCCACATCTGGCTCGGATCGGCCGCGGGCGCCCGGTGTAATTCGCCGATCGGCGCCGCCCCGGACTCCGGCGCCTCCGATCGCTCGCGCGGTGCCCCGGGCCGCTTGTCCTGTCCGGCGCGCCGCTGGCCCGCGCCGTCCTGGCTTTTTTCACGTTCCTGCGCTTCTTCCACAAGCTTGTCAAGCAGTGCAACCGCTTCGTCCTGACGCGAGCGCACGCGCTGCGTCGCATCCGCAACCGTGAGCCGTGCGGCCGAATAACTCATGAGCATTGCCACCTCGTCCAGCGTGCCCCGCTCGCGCCGCTCGATCTCGAGCCGCAGTTGCCGCGCGCCCGCCTGCACCGGCTCAGGCGCGTCCGGGATATCGGCCTCCAAGCTCTGCAGCGTTTGCAGGGCCTCAGCGAAGCGCAGATTACTTGCTTCGCAGTACGCGCGCATGAAGCGCAGATGACCGGCGTACGGCGTGTACTGCTCCAACTCCGGCCCGCCGGCCGCCGGTCCGGCGGCGTTTCGCAACTCGTGCTCAGCTTCCTCCAGCAGGCCTTGCTCGATCAGGGCCCGCACATAGAGGTATTGCGCGTTCGCGGCCAGAAACGGGTCGCGGCTCTCGCGCAGCGGCCCAGCCAGACGCTGCATGTCGCCATAGCGCTGCTCGTCAAACGCGTTCAATGCGTCGCGATAATCAGGGTACAACAATCCCAGCGCATCCGGCACGAAGCTTTGCGGCATGCTCTGCTGATAACTTTGCCAAGCCTCGCGCACCGCCTCCGCCGCACGGGAGTACTCGGGACCGAGCGTGCCGACGTGCTCCAGAAAGGCCCTGTTCAGCCGATCGATTTGCGGGCGGGCGGGCTGCGTCGTTGCCGTCTGCGTGGCCGCAGGCTGACCGGCCGCGACCGTCGGCCAGAGTATCAATACGCTGATCACCAGACCCAGCAGCGCGGACGCAAAAAGTCTCAGGCGACGGCCGCGCATCTCACTTCCTTTCATTCATTTGCCGCGCTATTTCCACCAGGCGCTGTTGCCGTGCGGCCAGGCGCGCCAGTTCCGCGGCGGCCTCCGGCGACGCGGCGCTGTCGGCCGAAAGGTCCGCGGTCCGCTGGTTAATCCGCATCTGGGCGGAGCGCAACAGCATCAGTTCCACGGACTCGGGCAGGAGCGCCTGCCGGCCGCTTTGACCGCCCTGATCCGGCGGTTGCAGCATGTTCTGGAGCTCCTGCTTTCGGCGGACTTCAATGGCACCCACGACTTCCTCGAGCGCCGCCAGCACCTCGGCGATTCTCCGCTGCGTCTGTACTCCAGTGTCGGACTGGTCGAGCCGGTCGGCGATATCCTCCATGTTGCGCGCCAAATCTCCGGTCAACTCCGGCAGCAGCACGGTCGTGCCCTCGCTGACCAGGATGCGCGCCACCTCGGCACAGTCCGCGGCCACGGCGCGCTGCGTCTGCGCTGTTTCCGACAACTTGAGCTGGTCCGGCCTTTGCCAGCCGCGCGGCGCCTTCTCGTGCAGAGCGCTCACGTCGTCGCGGATCTGCCGCTGGCGCGCCAGCATGCTCTTGAAGCGCGCGTCCAGCGCAGTGAGCGTCTCCTCCAGTTCCTCGCGCCGCACTTGGCGCAACGCATCGTCCAGTTCATCCAACGCCCGCTGCAACTGTTCCAGAGCCGCTTCTTCCTCAGGCTCGGCGGCACGCACGCGCTGCTCCGCCAGCCGCTCCGCAGCTTTCTGCATGCTCCGCTGGGCGTTGCCCACTTGTCGCTGGCCCGGCGTGCCCGGCCCCGCTTTACCGGGTTTCGGGCTGAGCTCCTTTTCCAGTCCGCCGGCCCCTTGCGCAAGGGCGCGTTGCTGCTGTTCCAGTTCGTGCACCTTGGCGCGCTCGGCCAGACGTTGCGCCTGCTCCCGCAGACGGCGCGCACTGCGGCGCAACTGCTCCTCGGCGGCCTGCTGATCCAAGCCGGCCTCGGCATCCTCCTGTGCTTCGAGTTTTTCTGATGCGGCCCGCATCTTCGCGGCCGAGTCCTGCGTTTCGCCGGCAGACTGCTCCAGAGCCACGGCGACCTCAGCCTGGTTCGTCTGCTGGCGCAGCTTGTCCAGTTCAGCGGCGTGCTGTTCCGCGCTGTCTGCGAGTTCCTGCTGCTCAGCGCCGGTGGCCCGCTTGCGCAGCTCGGCTTGCCGCTCCGCGAGGCCCTCCAGCGCATCCGCCTGCTCGCGCAGCCGCCGCGCCAACTCGCCATCCGGCGCCGCGGCCTGGGTACGGTAGAGCTGCTCGAGCTGCTGCTGCATTAAGCTTTGTATTCCGCGTTTTAGCCGTTCGAGTCGCTCGCGCTCGGCGCGCTTGCGATCGAAGTCGCTGCCGGTGTCTTGGAGCTGCTGTAGAATCTCCTCCAAGTCGGCCAACAATTCGCCCTGGGCGCGCTCCGCCGCACTGTAGTCGCCCGACTTTACCAAGAACACGATGTCATCCAGCCGCCGCTTGATCTGCTTCTGCCCGCACAGGTCGGTCGCAGTCCGCAGCCGGTCGGCCTTGTCCGGCTCGCTTTCGGCCAGCACGCGCGCCAACAGGTTCATGCGGCTCTCAAGCTCCTGCAACCGCTGGCGTATGTCCTGCTGGCGCTGCAGCAGCGTTGGCTGCGTGCCGGCGGGCTGAGCCAGAGCGCTTCTCGGCGCCACGTGAACCAGCAGCGCGCAGCCGGCTATCAGCAAGGCGGCGCAGCGTGCCGGCCTGACGCAGAACCCAGAATTCCCTGCTTCCGCTCTCATTTTCGCTCGCTTTATTGAGCATCTCCTTCGGATTCAGCCGGCGGATCATCCAGGCCGAGGATGTCATCTAGCTGTTGAGCCACGGCTTCCAACGTGGCGCTGCGCACTTCCGCCTGAGCCGCAATCGTCGACTCCAGAAGCGCCACGGCCTCGCGGTAGCCTTCCCATTCCTTCATGCTCTTGAGTATCTCGCGCATTTCCGCCAGCACGTTAGCCTGCGCCGCTTTTGCGTCGAGCCCAAGCTGCGGACTGACCTGCTCGCGCAACGGAGCCATCGCCTCAGCGCTGGCCGGGATTGTCTCGCGCGCCAGCCGCCCCAAGGGCGACACCAAGCGCTGGCTGATGCGCTGTTCATCGCCTGGCCTGGCAACACGATTGATGCGCATTTCAGCCAGAATTTGCTCGAAGGCGCGAGCTATCGCCAAACATCGCGTTGCGTGCAGCGTCTGCGTGCGGGCCAGACCCGCCAGCCGCTGCGCTTGCATGCTATCCGGCGTGCCGTCGCCCACCGCCGCCAACCAGCGCTCCAGCCCATCCGCCAGCGCCGCCTGAGCGCTGATCAAACGTTCAAATTCCTGGCGCAAGCCCAACTCGCGCCGCGCCACCTCGATCAGCAGGTCCTCGGGCGAGACGACCCGCAATGACGTCACCGGCGTCGTCCCGGCATTCGGCTCGCCGGGCCTAATGTCACGCGCCTCACCACGAATGCGCACGGTCTGCCCCGCTGCCGCGCCGCCGGCCGCCATCATCAGCACGAATTCCCCCGTGTACTTGCGGGCGGCCGGTTCGAAGCCCGGCGCGCTTAGCGTTCGCTCCGGACCGTCAGCCGTCTGGACCAGCAGCCGCGCGGCGCTGAGGCCGTACGTGTCTTCGCATGTCAATCTCACCGGCAGCTCGGCCTGCGGCGTCACCATCTCGCCCACGCCGGACAAGTCCAGCTTCACTGTCGGCGGCGCATCCGGCGCCACTTTGAGCGTGTAGCTGACCGGGTTGCGGCTGGTGAGATTGTCGAAGTCGAGCAGGGCGAAGCGATAAATGCCGGCCTGCGGCGCTGCCCACCGCAGCCGAACCACCGCCTGCGCGTCCGCCGGATCGCCCCAACTAACTTCGCAGGGTGCGTCGCTCTCATCGGCCGCAACGAAACGGGCTTGCTGGACCGGCTTATTCAACAGCGCCTCGATCTCCAGCAGTGAGCCGGCCAGTATTTCCAGCACGGTCTGCTGCTCGATCTCCAGCGGTTCCAGACGCGTGTATTCCGGGGGCGTGATGCGGGCCCGCGTGTGCATGACGCGCGGCCGCTCAACAGCTTCGATGGTGAAGACGCGCGTGCGTTCGTCGCCGCCGGTGATGCGGAACTGAAGCTGCTCAGTCAACTGGCCGATCGACGCCGTCAGACGCGTGTCAGCAACCAGCGACATCTCTTCGCGCCCACGACGCCCGGACGGCGTCCACCAGTGCAGCACCGCCGAGTCCGGCACCCGCCCGGTGATGGCGGCGCTGATCTCAATTACATCGCCGCGCGCCATCCGCCGCCGCCCGTCCGCGTCAAAGCCCTCCG
>JAGPEO010000330.1 GCA_018056925.1 Phycisphaerae bacterium | reverse complement strand
GAGTCCACTCGTCCAGCGCCGCGTACAGGCCGAGCCATGCCAGCGCCAGCCAGACCAGCCAGGGAGGCGCGGGTTTGCGAAACGTCTCCGCAAAGCGCCAGAACAGGAAGGCCAGCAAGGCGAAACATACTACGTGAGCCACCTTGTCGGCCGCGGTTACGTGCGTCTTAAGCCGCAGTCTGGGGAAGTGCGTCATGCACAGAAGGTAGACCCAGTAGGCCGGTAGCGCGCCGCGATACCAATGCTGCCATCGCGAGAGTTTGCGCGCCGTGGTCTTCGAGCTCATATTCCATCACTCTTAGCACGACCCGCCACGATTGACGTGCTCCCCACCACCGCGTCAGGCTCTTCCGAACGCCCCCTAGCCCCGGCGGCCGTCGCCCCTTCCGCAATGCTCTCAGCAACTGCTTGCCCGTCGCCGCTGATTTCGTGGCGCGCCCCATTCGCCAGCCCCAGCACCTCCAGGGCCAGCGCGTGGTAATCCTCGGCGCCGTTGCTGCCGGACGCATAGGCGAAAATCGTCTGCCCATAACTCGGGCACTCGGCCAGCTTTATGTTTCGCCGCACGCGCGTATCGAAGACCCGCGCACCGTACCAGGCCGTGCCAGGTTCCGCCGCGCTCAGGAAGCGCTGTATGTCTTCGAGCACCTCCTGCGCCAGGCGGGTGCCCTTCTCGAACATGCACAGCGCCACGCCGGACACCCGCAACCCCGGATTCAAGTCCTGCCGCACCAACGTGACCGTCTCCAGCAAGCGCCCCAGCCCCTGCAAGGCCAGAAAGTGCGGCTGCAGCGGAATGATCACTTCCTCCACCGCGACCAGCGCCGCCAGCGTAAGCTGTCCCAGCGAAGGCGGACAGTCGATGATGCAGAAATCAAACGCCTCGCGATACGGCGCCAAAACATCCCGCAGCACGCGCTGCCAGTTCGGCCTCTGACGCAGCTCCAGCTCCGCTCCGACCAGATCGATCCCGGCCGGCAGCAAAGCCAATCGCTCGTTCACGCTCCGCATCGCTTCCGCAGCCGCAGCGTCGCCGACGAGGACGTCGTAAACGCCCGCCTCATCCTCGCCAAGCTGCACGCCCAGGTGCAGGCTGGCGTGCGATTGCGGATCCAAATCAACCAGCAGCACCCGCCGCCCCTCGCGCGCTAGCGCATCCGAGAGGTTCACCGCGGTGGTCGTCTTACCCGCGCCGCCCTTCTGATTGATGATCGCAATCGACCGCATGTTCTCAGTATAAGCGCGGGCTGGCGGCGGCGGGAGCAAAAAAGCCGGCGGCAATCTGCCCCACCGTGAATCGCCAAATGCCCAAATCGTCAAATCCGAATCAAATCGGGCGCTGCAACGCCGCTTTCACCGCTTGACGTATGTGCGGTGCCAGCGCATCCAGCGCGGCCTGCAGACCTTCCGCGCCTTGGGCCTGCTTCACCCGCGCCGCCGTAACGCGCAGTTCCGCATCCCGCTCTCCGCAGAACTTAGCGAACGCCTGAACGAGCTCGTCGCGCGACCAGTGCGACAGCGGATCGGCAATTCGCGTCTGCCGCCGAGCCCAGTTTATGAGCGAGCCCGGCTCATCCGTGTATTCGTATAGTGCGGCCACCAACGCCAGCCGCTGCGACGCCGTGCCCAGGAACCCCGTGACCTCCGGCGGCAAGCGCACCAGGCGCTCGTCGGGCGTGCTGCCGGCAACGGTATCCAACCAGCCCGCTTCGCGCGTCTGGCCCTCCAACTCGCGCGTCAGCTTGGCCGGCGGGATGTGCACCATCTTGTGCCCGGCGAGAAACTGCACTGAAACCCGGTGTTGCAGCCCGGCGTCGCCGCGGCTGGTTTCGACGCGCAGAACGGTACCCGCTCCCCATTCCGGACGCGCGGGGTTGTACACCCGTTGTCCGACCAGTCCCGGTCCGATGTCCAACTCGTCCATGCCAGTGGTTTCCATTCGGCGACGGCCGCCCCGTCTCGACGCTATTATCCTTCGCCTGTCCGGCTGCGTCACCGGGCTCGACTCAGATACCTTATTTTGTGCTCAGGTCGCCCATTTTCAACATGCAGCCTGCGATGGCATTGAGGCAGCGCCGCCGCGAGCCCGAGGACATGGACGACCCCGCGCTCCAGTCAGAACAGTACGCCCACGCCCTGAACAGCTTGTCGCGCCTCAATTTCGCCGCCGGCACCGCGCAGGTTTTCTGGCGCCACCTGCGCCCCATCATGCGCACGCGCCCACGCGGAACGTGGCGTTTGCTGGACGTGGCAACGGGTGGCGGCGACATCCCGCTGCGGCTGTGGCGCCTGGCCCGGAACGAGCGCTTCGATCTTCAAATCGCCGGATGTGACATCAGCGAGCGGGCGGTCCACCAGGCCCAAGCGCGGGCTGACGCCGCAGGCGCGAACGTTCAGTACTTCAGGCAGGACGTGGTGCGCGAGCCGATTTCCGGCGAGTACGACTTCGTCATCTCCTCGCTTTTCATCCACCATTTGTCAGACGGTGAGGCGATTTGTGCATTTCGAAATCTTGCGCCGGCTACGCGGCGCCTTTTGCTCATTAACGATCTACGGCGCTGCCTGTGGGGGTTGCTCGTCGCTTTCGTAGCAACGCGAGTATTGACCACCTCGCGCGTGGCGCGCGTGGACGGCCTGCGGTCCGTTCGTGCGGCGTATACGATGGCCGAGATTCGGGCGCTCGCCACGGCCGCCGAGTTGACGCAGGCCAAAGTCCTTCGGCATTGGCCCGCGCGCTGGCTGCTTGAGTGGAGCCGGCCATGAGCCCACAGGCCCCCGTGCTGCACACGCCGAGTCTGGATTCGCCTGATTTGCCTGCGATAGATGCCGCGGCCGCTGCGCTGCAACTCTGGGACGTCATCGTGATAGGGGCGGGCCCGGCCGGCGCGATGGCTGCCTTGCGCCTGGCACGACAGGGGGCGCGCGTGTTGCTCGTGGAGAAGCAGCGCTTTCCCCGACCCAAAGTCTGTGGCTGCTGCCTGAACGCGGCCGCCCTTGAGCTGCTCGCTGAGTGCGGCCTGGCGGATTTGACCAGTCGCGCGGGCGCGCAGCCTCTGTCGGCCATTGAACTGGGCGTTGCCGGAAAGACCGCGCGGCTTGGTTTGCCAACGGGGGCGGCGCTGTCGCGCGAGAGGCTTGATGCCCTTCTGGTCGGCGAGGCCATTGCCGCCGGCGCTTCGTTTTTGCCCGCGACTGCGGCGGGTGTGGGGCCGGTCGAGAATGACTGGCGGCGCGTCGCTTTTTCAAGCGCGGGTCAGGGTTTTGACACCGCCGCAAAGGTGATCCTGGTCGCCGACGGCCTTGGGGGGCGGGCGCTGCGCGAGTGTCCGGAATCGGAGGCATTCACGGCCGCGCAGGCGCGCGTCGGCGGGAATGCGGTCCTGGCGGGCCCGATCCGCGGCTACGGGCCGGGCGTCATCTACATGGCCTGCGCACGCGGCGGTTACGTCGGGCTGGTGGTGCTCGAAGGCAACCGCGTTGATTTGGCGGCCGCGGTTGACGTCGATTACATCCGGCGTCATGGCGGGCTGGCGCGCTCGGCTGCCCGGATTCTGGCAGAGGCCGGCTTTCCGCCGGTTCCAGGTCTTGAGGCCGCAACGTGGCATGGAACGCCGCGCCTCACCGCCCGCCGACGGCCGCTGGCGTTTGAGCGCGTTTTTTTGATCGGAGATGCGGCCGGTTACGTCGAGCCGCTGACGGGCGAGGGCATGGCTTGGGCGATGGCCACGGGCACGGCTGTCGTGCCGTTTGCACTGGCTGCGATGGCCGGCTCAGGTGCAAACGCCTGGGGCTCGCCGCCGGCGGCGACGGCTAGGGAGCGGTCACTGGCGGACGGCTGGGCCAGTTGCTATCGGCGACTACTGGCGGCCCGTCAACGCCGCTGCCACGTCATCACGCGCCTAGCCCGTCATCCGGCGATAGCATGGCTAGCCGTCGTAGCCCTGGCCCGTTTTCCGATACTGGCGCGTCCGACGATCGCGGGCATCAATCGCCCGCTGCTGCGACCGGTGCGCTGAGCGGAGCTGGCTCGGATCACGTGCCCTCGCGCTTCAGGCTCGGATTGGAGAACCGGTTGCCCTCGCTGCGGGCTCGGAGCGGAGAACCGGTTGCCCTCGTCGCGCTTCGGGCTCCGGTTAACCGCCCGCCTTGACCATGCCGCGAGGCGGCCGTAGTATGGCCCTTTTGCAACGCGGCCTGCCCCCATCGTCTAGAGGCCTAGGACACGGGCTTTTCAAGCCCGCGACACGGGTTCGAATCCCGTTGGGGGCGT
>JAGPEO010000329.1 GCA_018056925.1 Phycisphaerae bacterium | reverse complement strand
TGCGTTGCCGGCCCGCCCGTCACGGCCACCGCCGGCGACTGGCCGGCGAAGTCGCCGCGCCGGTAGGGGTAGACGACCTGCGCCGGCTTGCCCGCGCCCACCAGAGCCGGGGCCAGCAGTTCCGCCAGCTTGAGGCGGGCTGCCTTGCGCGGGTTGCTCACGGCAGGCTCCGGCGCAAAAGTTCCTCTGCCTGGGCCATGAATTCCGGCATTTTCCCTAACATCCGCGTGTAGAAAGCGTGCGAGCCGCCGCGCCGGTTCTCGTAAAAGGCATAATCCGTCACGCGCTTGCCGCTGCGCGGATTGATAACAGCAGGGCTGGGGTAGACGTAAGCCTTCAGGCCGTGCTGCTCAATAACATGCGACGCCTTGAGCGCGCCGGTGTCTACGTGCGTGATGCTGCGCACATAGTAATATGCCCGCCGCGCCGCGAAGGCTGCCGACTTCTCCAGTGGCCCGCCGCGCTGGGCAATCCGGGCGGCTTCATCCAGCGCCCGCTTTACTTCCTCCATGCCCTCAAATCTAGTTGCCATCAGCGCCGCAAATCCTCCACTACCAGCGCATACACCGTGTCGCCGCCGTCCAGATACGCTTGCAGCAGCGTGTGCGGCGTCTGCAAGTCAGGTCGCTGGCGAATCTCCGCCGACGCCGGGTAGAGCGCCGTACAGCGCACGGCCTCCAAATGCACCGCCGGCTCGCCGCGCTTGCCGTCCACCATGCCGGGGCTGCGCTTGACCGTCGTCGCCGCGTCCGTAAAGGGCACGACGCCCCGCACGTTTTGCGGCCACGGCCACGCCTCGCAGGAGCGAATCGGGTAATCCTGCCCGCCCACGCTCAACACATCACCCTCGCGCACGTCTAACATCGCTCCTCGTTCTGGTAGGCAGCCACAGGGTCGCGCACAAAAGCCGGACGCGCCAGGGCGTCATCCATCCGCCGCGCCTCCCGGTCAGCCAGCGTCAACCCGCCGGCATATGGGACACCCCCGGCCCCGGCCAGCTTGTCGGCCCTGGCGCGCAAGTCCTTGGCTAACTGGCGAAACTGGCTGCTCAGTTGGCTGTCCGAGGAGGACAATATGCCCACGCGCACATCGACGCGACGGGCATAAACCGCGGCAATAGCGTCGGCGGCGTCGGCGGCCGCGGCCAACCGATTCAGGCCGTTGTCCTCCAGCAACAGGGCAATCTGCTCATCACTCAGCAGTTCGTCGCCCCCCACGGGATCGCCTATCAGCAGCCGTACCCGGTCGATGTCCGTCGTCGTCGCCTGCGCCATTACGCCGCTACCTTTTCCAAATAGATCGGGGCCACTTCGTTCAGAAAGCGCTCCTCGCGCTCGGCGCGGCTGTCTTCCTGGTCAGGCGTCAACTGGACGCGCACGTGGCGCTTTTCGTAGTGCCCCTCGCGCTCGTTGCCGCCCACAAACAGTGCGCCGCACGCCGCGCACTCGTGCAGGTCGTTCCTCTTGCCCTTCCAGGCTTCCAGATAGCCCAGCCGCAGCAACTTCTCGTCATTGCGTGCGCCGGCCAGCTCAAACACCTGGCCGCGGTCAATGTCCTTGCTGCTATAGCCGATGGGCCGGCGCGCCATTACTTGCTGTCCCATGCCGCCCCCCCTTATGCCACTGCTGCCGAAGCGAAAACGCCGGCGGCCGCGCCCGTCACCACCTGGGCGTAGAAGCTGTTGCCCTCGATGATGTCGGTCTCTCGCTGCTCGTCGCGCATCCGCTTGATGTACATGAGCGCGTTCGGCCAATAGTCCCACACAAAGGTGTAGCCGGCTGCCGGCGTGCGCACGCCAGGCGCGGGCGGCACGTAGAGCAGCAGCGCGTTCTTGCCCCAGATGCGCGAGTAGGCGACGCTGCCTTCCGCCGTCCCTTCCGGGCTATTGGTGTAGATGGCACGTCCGATGAGGATGCGCTGCACTTCAAACAGCGCCGCGGCCAGGTCAACCGTCATCTGCGCCCGCTGCGTATACTTGATCGTATCGATCAAGTCGGGGTGCCATTTGAGTTTCAGCCACGCCTGCTTGCCCAGCACCAACGTGTTCGGCTCGCGTCCGATGGACGCATCTACGCTGTCCATCCATTCGCCGATGTCGCTCAGTGGATTGGAGTTGGCGTAGTCGCTCCACTGCGTGAAATTGGTCGTACCCACGCGGTCGAGGCCCCACACGCCGGTGGTGAAAAATTTTGCCGCAGCGCTGACCTCGCGCTGCATTAAAATTTTGTCCGCCACGAACTCGGTCGCCTCGCGATCCAACGCGAAATTGTCGTCGGCATTGGCGCGATCTGCGTCGTAGATTTCATGGCCGAACGAGAACCGATCACAGTAGTAGGCCGCATTGCTGTACGTCCAGCCGCCGCGCTGCGAGGCCGTGCCCGGCGCGCGCAATCGCGCCTCGTTGCGGAACCAATGCGACTTGTCGTAGACGACATACTTGTCGCTCTGCCGTCCCACGCGCACGACCGGCAGAATCTGGTCGGCGATGTAGGACGAGTTGCCGTAGCCGATGCTGATGTTCGTCAGCAGGCGGTCTACGTGAAGGTCGTTTGCTGTATACTTAGCCATGTTCCTCTGTCCTTACCTGCCTTAACCCAGTGCCGCGCGGAACAGCGTGTCGAGGTTGAGCCGCACGCGGATAACCACACCGTCCGCCGCGGACGCATCGTGCGCCACGCCACAGGCGTTAAAGTCCGCCGTTGCCTTCTTGACCATCTTGCCGGTGGCGTCGGGGCCAACCAGATCGCCTACAGCAATGGCCGTACCCCCGCCGTTGGACACGCACTCGCAGACGCCGGCTGTCACCACCGTTGCGGCCTGCCCCTGCTTGGGCTTGTTGACCAGAATGCCGGCCACGCGGTCAGTGGCCGCTGCAATGGCGTCCACGGTGTCAGCCGCGGTCAACTTGACGGCGTAATACTGCTTGGCCGACAAGTCAGACGCGGCTTTGGCGCTGGCAGTGTCGAGATAATTGTGAGTTGCCATTACTTCCCCCCGCGCACTTCGCGTGCGTACTGGTCGTAAAGCTCCTGATGCTCGCGGAACACTCGCGCCAGGGCGTCAGCCTGCGTTGCGCCGTCCTTGACGTAAGCCGCGGCCAGGGTGTTGACACGCTCCAACGTATTGGAGAAGCTGCCGGGCTTGTCCGTGCCCTTCTCCTTGAACAACTCCGACGCCTTCATTTGCTCGGCCAGCGCGTTCTGCGTCTGCACATAGAACTGAAAGGAATCGCCTGCCTCGCCGTCCAGTTGAGCCAACTTTTCCAGCATGGCGACGTGCTTGGCCGTCTCGCCGTGCCAGTCCGCGGCCAGTTGCCCGAACCGCTCGCGCATGGCCTCGCCCTCCAGACTGCTGATGCGCTCGCCGGCCTGGTGCAGCGCGGCCAGCAGTGCAGCTTCGCGCTCGCCCTTGGCGGCCAGTTCGCTCTGCAACGCGGCCATCTGCGTTTGGAGCTCGGCCAGGGCCGTATCGTTGCTCGCGCTGCTGCCCCCTGCCGGCTCAGGCTGTCTGGTTTCCTGCTTTTCTTCTGCCATCTGCTTGAACTCCTGTAGATTGACTCCTCGCGCCGCAAAATAACTCAGCGCAAATTCAAAGGCTCGCTGCGGCGTCACGCCTGCGCCGTTCAGGTATTCGTCTATGTCATCAAATGCCTCTTGAGAGAGCGCATTCGTTGCCCACAAATGCCGCGCCGCAAATAACCCGTCGCGGTTGGCCGCCGGCTCATCCACCGCATCTACAGCCATCAACTGCTTGACGCGCATCACCGGCTTATCGGTCGTGGCGTTGTCGGGCCGCTTGCGCTGGCGGCCTTCCTCGTCGGCAATGTCCACCTCGCTGCCGTCACCCAGCGTCCAGACGCGCTGCCCTTTGATGACTACCGACATGCCGAACATGTCCGGGTCGCCCTCGGCCAAATCCATGACATACGTGCCGAGATCGCCCTCCGGCGTCTTGAATGCGCTGTCAGCAATGTGCAGGTCGGCCACGGCTTTGCCGCCTTCCTCGCGGAAATCACGCAGTCGGCCCAGGTACTTGCCCAGGCCGTTGGAGGACAGGCCGGGATGCGTGAAGCGCGACTTGACGCCGTTGCGCGCTGCGTTGCCGTGCTCGACAATCTGGTTGATGGCCTTGCGGTCAAGAATCATGTCATGCCCCAACGCCTCCACCGGCTGCGCAGCCGAGACGCCGTAGATGATATGGGCCTCGCGGTCTACCCGACTCACTGGCTCGCCGCGCAGGGGCATTGCTCGCAACATGTATTCTTCGGTCATGCGTC
>JAGPEO010000027.1:11650-18959 GCA_018056925.1 Phycisphaerae bacterium | reverse complement strand
GCGAGGTTGCCGTTAAACGCATTCGTGGATGCGCCGGCGAAAACGCGGATGGCGCCTCCCCCCACCGCGTCGGCTACGAACAATAAATCGTTTGTACGGCTGAGCGCCAGCGACACCGGGTTTACGAGCTGGGTTGCGGCGCCTTGCACGTTCCGGGCCGGCGCCACATTGCCGTTGATCAAGGCGAGATTCTGCGCGCTCCCGTAACTCGTGATCTTGGGAGCAGCGGTACTAAGCACCAGTAGCGCGCCGTTCGCGTCCGGCACCAGGTCGATTGGAAGAGTCAGCAGAGTCTGTGCGCCGGCCAGGTTGGCGGTTGGGGCGATGTTCCCATTCACCGCATTCGGGTTGCTGACATTGTAAGCCGTGACGCTGTTAAATGCGAAATTCGCGACGTATAGCTTCGGTGTATTCGCCGGCGGCGGGGTCGTCGTGACCGTCACCGTCGTCGTGTCAGTATCCGACCCCAGATTATCGCTCACCCTCAGCTCAAACGTCAGCGTAGTCGCGGCGTTTGGCGCGAGAAACGTGGCGTTCGCGGCGGTGCCGTTCGATAGCACGACCGCATCACCCCCGGTCTGTGTCCACTGAAACGCCAAGGGGTCACCATCGGGATCCGTGCTGCCGCTGCCGTTTAGTGTGACGTTTGTACCGGCTTGCACCGTTTGATCCGCACCCGCGTTCGCCACCGGCAACTGATTGGGTGGCTCGGGGGGACAGCCAGTTAAACAAATGAGGGCCAGGGTCGATAAGCCGAGCGCGAACAAGCTCCACTGCTGACGTTGGAACATCTGCATACCTCCAGCAAGAACACGCATACGCGTAAAGTGTCAGCCCGAACACAGACGGATGCGCGAGTACCTGAAAGAGCGTACGAGGCTCGTATGCGAAATCAAGCCCCAGTCTGTAATAGCCGCGCAGTTGTATGCAGTTATATTGAGACTATTGCGACGGGTATTGGTGGACATAACGCCCTCGTGATTGTTGATATGACTCCGCAGTTACCCGTCAGCGGGAGCGGCGTGGGATTGACGCATTAGGAAGACAAGTAACTAAGGCCGGTCAGCACTGGGCTGGGTGGTCGCCGCTCGCAGGGTCTCCAGCCGCGACTCGACCGGTCGCCGCAGGGGATGTTCGGGAGATAGGCGATCCAGAGTCTGGACATACAGTGAGAGCCCCTCGTCTGACCGGCCGGTGGCGATCAATGCGTCCGCCAGCAAGAGCGCCGTCTCAGGATCCTGCGGCAGCAGCGCGTGGGCCTGCTGGGCGTAGCGCAGAGCGGCCGGCGGGTCGCGCTGCACCAGCAGCTTGGCCAGAACGGCGGGAGGGCGTACCTCGTGCGGCGCCACTGCTGCCAGCTTTTCCAGTACCGGAACTGCCTGCTCCAGCTCGTTCAGCTTGAGTAACGCTTCGCTCATCAGTAGCAGCGGGGCGCGGTCGTCGGGCGCGATACGCAGTGCGTTTTTCAGGTGCGGCAGCGCCTCTCGCGAGCGCCCCAGTTTCAAGTGTGCTTCTCCGAGCATCGTCAATACTACGTAATCATCGGGCGCGAGCGCGGCCTCCTCTTCGAGATAGGGCAGAGCCTCGGCGAATTGACCCGCCTGGAAAAGTCGCCGCCCAAGTCTGCGGCGCAGCAGCGTTTCGCCGGGGTTAAGCTGCACCGCCTGGCGAATGTGATGCAACGCCATGTCGGCCTGACCGAGCAAACTCAGTATGTCGCTGCGCATTCGATGATTACCCCAGTGCACCGGGTAATGCTGGAGCGCCCGGGCAGAGTATTCGTCGGCACGCTCGAGATTCTGCCGCCGCGCAGCCGGGTCGTCCGTCTGTAACGCGACGTCGATATATTGCAGCGCGGCACCGGCGTTAAGCGCTGCGCTCTGAGGGTAGCAGGCGGCGTCGTGCGTGGCCAGCCGCAAAGCACTGTACCAATCCGTGTTGCGGATGACCGTACGTGTCGCAAACGCTGCCAGGACTAGTGTGCCGGCCACGGTTGCGAACCTCGGAGCAGCCAGATTCGCTCGCGCCGCGCCGGCCGGCCGCCGTCCGAGCGACAAGGCCAAAGCCGCCAGCAGGCCGCAGGCCGCGACCGATGGCCAGTACATCAGCCGCTCCGCGACGGACACGCCGATCAACAGCAACGAGTTCGAGAAAAGTGCATACGCGGCGATGAACAGGGCCGCACAGACCGCCAGCCGCCGCCAATGGCCGCCCGCCCGCAAGTAGCCGAGCAGCGCGGCCACAAGGCCGGCCGCCGCCGCCAACCCCAGCAGGGTCATGGCGTTCACTCCGGCCCGCGGGTTGAACACTTCGTATCCATAGTCGGCGCTCAAATGCAGCGGAAAGAGCAGCAGACGCACATAATGTCCCAGCACCTCGAATGGCATCAGGAGTCGCGCCGGCATTTCCGCGTTGACAATCGGGTTAAGCAATGCCGCCGGGGCACGCATGAACGCGCCCTCCAAGGCCCAGACCCGCAGTCGCAGATAAACCAGCAGCGGAAGCAGCAGACACAGGGTGTGCACGCCCCACCAGCGCACGCCACGTATCGGCGTACGCCCGCGGCAAGCGTGCAACACGATTAAGGCCATCGGAATATAGCTTACGGCCGTCTCTTTGGAGAGCAGCGCCAAAAAGAACAGCGGCATGGCACGCCAGGCCCGGCCGGTGTCGCTCGGACGATTTTTCGGAACGAGTACGAGCAGTCCCAAGAGCGAAAAGATTGTGGCCAGCACTTCCGCGCGGCCAACGATGTATGCCACCGCCTCCACGTGCACCGGGTGTACGGCAAACAGCAGCGCCCCCCAAGTCGCTAGCGAGCGATCCTCGAACAGCCGCCGCAGAAACTCCCATATCAGAAAACACGTCAGCCCATGCAGGGCAATATTCACCAAGCGGAACCCGGGCGCCCACAGACCGTGTAAGCTGTGACCCAACGCCAGCGTGAATACCGTGAACGGCCGATACAGCAGGTCCGGATTGGGGTGCATCCGGGCCTCTGCCCCGCTGTACGTGTTTGTCCAGCCGCTGAGCCAGATGGCATGGAAGTTCGTAATTGAGCGGATTGCGGGGTTCTCAGCCACCTGCGGGACATCGTCGTAAACGAAACCGTTGGGCAGACTGTTGAGGAAGCAGGCGCAGCCGACCACGACCGGCAGCCAAGCCCGATGGAACCACGCCGCGGCGGCGGGGGCTTGAGTCGCCTGCAAGCTTTCGCAGCTCGAGCAAAGCAGTCGGCCGGGCGCGCCCGATTCAATCGGTCGTTGGCAACGCGCGCACTGCGTCGCGCGTTCGGGCATGCCCGCGGCGATGGGCGCATGCTTGGCGGGGGACATTGAACTCTCCAACGGCGCGCCACGTTGCGCGGTTCAACCATAGTACTTGCCCGGTCACCGTGCTGCACGCGCCATAGGTCCCAGAACCGCGCCGGCAGGTGCAAGAGTGTCGGCCCGTCGGCCCGGCCTCGGCAAACGCGAGTCGCCCGCCTGTTGAACCAGCCCGGCGGCGAAGCAGCCTGTCCAAGGAGAGCGAGCCCGCAACGGCCGCTAAAAACAGCCGCGGCGCAACGCTATCGCGGCCCTGCGCTCGCCGGGGAGGCAGCACGCTAAAGTTGTGGCCCCGATTGCCGTTTTCGACTATTATTCAGGCGCTGTGACCGGGCTCCAGGCGGTGGCGATAACGCAGGCGCCTCGCGGTACGGATAACCGCTGCCGGCAGCCCTCCGGGAAGATTCGATAAACTGCGCATGGCGGCGATTGCATGCCTTCGAAGCTGGACACCGCGCTCGGCGAATACCTGAAGCAGATAAAGAACTACCCCTTGCTCACGGCCGAGGAGGAGCGCGAGCTGGGCGCGAAAATCCGCGCGCTGGCCGAGGCCCAGGAGCACCAGGCTGAGAAGAACATTCCGCCCGAAACGATGGAGCGCTTGCGCCAGGAAGCCGCCGAGGCCCGCGAACGCCTGGCCCAGGCGAATTTGCGGCTGGTGATCAGCGTCGCAAAGAACTTCCGCAATCGCGGTCTGCCGATGGAGGATTTGGTCAACGAGGGCAACGTCGGCCTGATGAACGCCATCGACCGCTTCGATCCCGCGGTCGGCTCGCGCTTCAGCACTTACGCGGGCTACTGGATCGACCAGTCCATCCGCCGCGCGGTGCAGAACGCGTCGCAGATGATTCACATCCCCAGCTACCTCATGGAGCAGATCGGCCAGATGAAGCTGGCCATGCGCGAATTGGAAGAGAAGCTCGGCCGCCAGCCGTCAATGAACGAGTTGGCCAAACACATGGACATAACGCCCCGCAAGGCCGCGGCCATCTCGCAAGCTATCCGCGCCTGCACGACGCGCACGCAGGATTCGCTGGCCGAGGGCGAGACCTCGCTGACCGAGGCCCTGCCCGACACGCGTACGCCGCAGCCGTACCAGGCCGTGTTCTCGCAATCCGACTCGGATTTTGTTACGCGGGTCTTGTCGCGCATTACCGAGCGGGAGGCTCTGGTATTGAAGCTGCGGTATGGTCTGAATAGGCGTGACGGCAAGCGCATGACGCTGAAGGAAATCGGGGAGGCGGTCGGGCTGACACGTGAGCGAGTTCGGCAAATCGAAAAGGACGCCGCCCGCAAGCTCCAGGAATACGTTAACGAGTACTACTGACGCCACTACTGACGCCGCGGCGTCACGGTCCGAAAAAGTACGCTCAAACCGTTTTTCGGCGCAAATCGTCCGCATCAATTGGGGTTGTTATCAAAAATTAACTAAAGCCGAGTCGCCTGGACTCGTGGGATTTCGTATTCTTTTGCAGAGGGACGGAAAGCGGTAGCAGCACCCCGCTTTCCTCGTTGACCGCCCAATCAGTAGCGGGCGGGTCGCGATAAGCCTTTTGACAATAAGAACTTGTGCGCAGATTTGCGCGCTTGGAGTTTCGCCATGCTGACTATGCGTCGCACGAGTCTCGCCGCAGGTACACGCGTAAAGGTGAAAACGCCCGGACCGGTGCCGCACTGGTCCGTTTGGGAGCCCTGCCAACGAACCTCGAGCCACGTGAAAAAGCGGCTGCAGGACATGTTCTTCAAGGGCGACCGGCGAATTACGGCTGAAGTAGTGTACATCGCCAGCGAATCTGATCGGGAGAAGTTGAAGGCGGCGGGCCGCGTAAAGCTATACCTGCGCGACGCGGCCGGTTCGAGCGTCACGATCCTGGCCGACGCCAACAACCTCGCGGCGGCGAGCTAGGCCGGCCGGACGGCGCGCGAGCCTATCCGCGCGCCGAAGCGTGGCCGCAACGTAAAGCTGGATGTCCGCCAGACTGTAGCTGAATGTCCGCCAACACGGCGGTTAACAATCATGCACCGCGTTCGAGTCGTCGTCTCCTGACTCGGACGCGGTGTGTGGCACTTATCGGATTTTCTGACCCATTTTAGTGCCGATACAATCGCGCGCCGTTCCTGACGGATTTCCGTGCGCCCGAATCGGCGCGACCAAAGCAGAGCCGGGGCGTGCCGCCCCGAAATGCCGCCAGGAATCTCCCGCCGGCGCGCTACGCGTTACGACTGCACCGTGCCGTCCCAAAATGGCGGCAACAACTCAGCGTCAATCCGAGGCCGGAGCGAGATCCGCGCCCAAAGCGCCAGTGAGCGCAACCGATCCGAACCTGCACGTGATGCGAGCCCTCTCGATCCGAGCCTTCAGCGAGATTCGAGCCCGCAGCGCCAGCGAGGGCGACCGATTTCTGATTGGAGTCCCAACCGCTCGACAACGCCACTTGATCCGACCCCGCAGCGCCCACCCGGGGCTTGCACCGTGCTCCAGCGCCTATATAGCCGAGATGTGCTAGCAGTCGGGATCAGCACTGCTTGAAGTTGCGGCTTCAAGCAGTGGCACACACACCGTTGGCAGCGCGGTTCGGACAGTCGATGCGTTCGCAGCGCAACAGAGCCGGGGCGTGCCGCCCGGAAATGCCGCCAAGAACCTTCCATCCGCACAGTGGTTCGCCCCGCCCCTGGTGTATCGGCCCGAAATGCCGGCAACTCCGCCACCAGCGGCATACCGCTTCGGCATTTTGCCCATAGCTGCGAACGAAAAATATTGAATCCGGCCCGGCGAAAACTTACGATGACGTTCAGTCATCGGGTGCGGCGTCCAAGCGCCTTTCGCCCTTTCTCTAAGGAGGAGAAGTCACGGAGCGCATCCCTGCAACTGGGTCATCGGATCTCTCCACGTGTAGGGCCGGCTCTCCGGACCCGCGAGGCGTCTAGCGAAGGAGGAGTTTTATGAAGCGAATAGTGGCAGTCGTGGCGGCAGGTTTGTGTGCCTGCCTGGTGCAAGCAGAACTGTTCTGGATCAGCTATGACGCCTCGTGCGGGCTGTACCCCGAAGAGGTGGGCTGGACCCGCACCACACACGGCGGCGGCGCGGTGCGCTCGCTGGCCGATGGAATTCTCACGCTCGACTCCACCGCTGACAGCATGATCTGCGATGGCTATGGCATTTACCGCCCCACCACGCCGGGGCCGGGCGAGACGTTCGTGTGCGAGTGGCGCATGTGTCTGGCCTACCATTCGGGATTCGGGGAAAGCCTTTTGTCTATGCAGGCCGACGACGGCGGCGGCGTGCGCTTCCGGTACTGGATGGATCACCTTCAGAGCGAAGAGGGCTGGATCGTCCCGATCACGGCCGGCGTCTTCCACTCCTATCGCCTCGAGTCAACGGACATGTACACGTATTCGTTGTGGCTAGACGGAGTGTACATGGGCAGCGACGCTTTCGATCGGCCCGGCCCGCCAGTTCCGTATGCGGCGTTCGGCGACTGCACATATGGGACGACACCGCAGTCGTCGCTGACACAATGGGAGTATTTCAGGTTCGGCGTAGTACCAGAACCAAGTTCGCTGGCACTAGTGCTGGCGCTAACGACTTGCGCGTGCGTTGCGCGCAGACGCCGCGCCAGATGGGAGTCTTGAAAGGAGATGTGTTATGTTGAGTAAGGTGTCTGTTCTAATGTCGTGCGCGCTATGCGCCCTGCCACTCGCGCAGGCAAATCAAGTCAGGGTTTGGCACGCGACCGGATCTTACAACATAGATCCCGACTTTCATACGGTCACGATCACCAGCCCCGGTACGTTCAAAATCCAGGCCACGGACGGCAGCGGCGGGCTGGGCTACATCCGCGAGATCGACGTCGCGTTCGCCGGCCTGCCCGGCCAGGTGATCGTCTACGTCGTACGTGACCCGAGCGAGGTCGGTGGGGCCCAGCATGAGCCTGGCGCCGCCGAGGTTTGGGCGATTGACCTGTCGGCCTGCGAAACGGCCG
>JAGPEO010000027.1:4290-11550 GCA_018056925.1 Phycisphaerae bacterium | reverse complement strand
ACCTGTCGGCCTGCGAAACGGCCGGCACCACCGGCACTGTTGCCGAGCTGCGAACGACCGGCAACTACGGCCACGTCACGGACGGAGACACGCTCTACGCCTCCGATGTCGGCGCGGTCGGCGGCGGATCGAGGCGCTGGATGAGTGCAAGCCAGGGGCTGTCCCGATGCTCACGGCACGAGTCATTTTGAACGCCGTGTGCGTGGGTGCCGGGATGTTCCTGGAAGCGTGACAAGTGGCCACCCGACTTATGCCGGCGGCGCGGCCGGCAAGAAAACGTGCGCGGTCGTCCCCTCTCCCGGCTGGCTCTCCAGCCAGATATGTCCGCGATGGCTCTCAACTATGCGATAGGCCCGCGGCAGCCCCAGCCCGCGGCCCCGGCCCGCCGCGCGGTGCGAAAAGAATGGATCGAACGCCCGTTGCAGCACCCGCGGCGACATTCCACATCCATCATCGCGCACGATAACTTCAACACCTGCAGCCCCCGCGGCCGGCTGACAGACTATTTGAATAGCGCCCTCTGAATCGCGGATTGCATGCTGGGCATTGCTGACCAGCTCGTCAAAGAGAACTCGCAATTGCTCGCGATCAGCCTGTATGTTCAGGGCCGAAGAAGGCGATGCGGCCGCGCAAGGGCCCCGTTGGTCGATGCTGAGCAGGAGCTTGGCGCCCGACAGCTTCCAGCGCGTCAGCCATACCTGGCGTAGCTCCGCCAGTAGTTCCGGCACGTTTACCGGGGCCAGCGTCGGCGGACGCGGGCGCGCGAAATCCATCAGCTCTGAAACGACGCGGCTGCATTCATGCGCCTTGCTGCGAATCGTCTCCAGGCAGCGTCGCGCTTCGGGATCGTTGAGTTGTGCGGCCAGCATCTGGGCCCGCCCCGAAATCACCGTCAGCGGGCTGTTGAGCTCATGCCCGGCCCCGGCGGCCATCTCGGCGATCATCGACAGCGTCCGCGAACGCAACAATTCGGCCTGGGCCTGCTGAAGGTTGCGGTTGGTTTCGGCCAGATCGTCAGCCAGGCGACGCGCCGCCGCTTGGGCATTAGCGCGGCACAGAGCCAGGCCGAGGCTGGCGGTAAACGAGCGCAACTCTTCTGCTTCACCGGCCAGGCGGGCGCGCTCGTCCGTTTCGGAGCCGTAAACAATGCCGCCGGCCAAGCGAGCCTGATACACGATCGGAATGAGCCAGGTTCCCGTGCCGCTGATTTCGTGCAGCCCCGGAGCCATGAGCGTGCGGATCGCGGTCGGAGCGCGCGTCACCAGCGAGTCAATAACGTCATCAGGGCTGTTCAACCAGTCCCGCACCTCGGCCGGCAAGTCGGCGAAAGCAACCGAGGTAGTGTTCTGGCGGGCGTCGATCCAGCAGACGTCCACGGCGGGAGCCCGCTCGCGCAGACCAAACGCAGCCACGGCGGGCCGTTGCAGGACTATGCCCGCCACCGCAGCGATGGCGGCCACCGCCTTGGGCAAGTCCGACCAGGCGCCCAGCAAGCGATCAAATTGGCCGAGGGCGCGGAAGTAGCGTGCCCCGGCGGCCAGGCGTTCGTTTGCCAGGGTCAAGTCGGTATTGAGGCGGCCCTGTTCGGCGTCGGTCCGCGACAACCCCAGCGAGTGGACGCCGCCGTTCGCCTTATGCTCCAAGCCCAGTTCTTTCGTTAGCTCCGCGACTTCCTGGTTCAGTCGGGTGGCGGTTTCGGAAAGCTGGCCTTCCGACAGGCCCAGCCGCTCCGCCAGCCGCGGTGAGTGCTCGTAGAAGACGTGGTTGCCCGAATAGCCGATACGCCGCTCGCGGGCCAGCGTGTCAGCGAGGAGCACCAGGGCGAGAAGCTGCCGGTTAGCGACTGAGGCCGGCAACGCGTCGCCGGCTAGATGGTGCAGCCAGATCACATCCCGCAGCAAGCGGGGCAACTGCCAACGCTCAGCCAAGCGCCGTCCGGCAACGGTGTGGTCCGTTCCCAACAGCTCGCGTTCGAAATCGGCGATGTCGCCGCAGGCACGGTTAGCTTCGGCCGCAATACGCTGATACGTCTTCGGGAAGACCGCACTGAGCGCGACCTTGCCC
Organism: Phycisphaerae bacterium; assembly: GCA_018056925.1. Taxonomy (GTDB): domain Bacteria; phylum Planctomycetota; class Phycisphaerae; order UBA1845; family Fen-1342; genus JAAYXS01. The sequence continues at coordinate 9,486 of JAGPEO010000027.1, read as the reverse complement.
AGGTCGTGCAGCACGCCCGCGACGAAGACCTCCTGCGGATCGACGCTCATGGGGCGCAGCGCCTCGGCCAGCGCGCGCGCCGCACATCCGACGGCCAATGAGTGTTTCCAAAATTCAGGCGGGTCGAAGGTTGCGTCGTCGCCGGCGGGCCTGATCGGCAGACAATCAAAGACGCTCGCTGTCAGCGCTATGCTGCGCAGGCCCGCAAAGCCAAGATGCGGAATGGTTTGCTCCAGCGTGTCGACCGGTCCGGGCAAGCGCCCCCAAGCCGAGTTGGCGACCGACAGCACTTTGGCTGTCAGAGACTGGTCGGCGCGTAGGATCTCGACCGCATCAGCCACCGAAGCGCGCGGCTCCGCGGCCATGGCGAGCAGTCTGACCGCAGCCGAAGAGAGGGCCGGCAAACGGTCGAGGTGCGCGAGTGTGAGGTCCGGGTCCGGCCTGGCGCCCGGGCTAGACTCCAGACTTGGTTCGCTTGGCTCGCCCACTGACCAGTTCCGTAATTCGATTTACAAGTTGCTCGATGCTGAATGGCTTTTGCAGGAAGTCGTCTGCGCCGGCCTCGAACAGCTTGTCGACGTCTCCAGGATCGATCGCGCCAGAAACAAAGATGATTTTTACATCTTTGAGCGATTCGTCGCTACGGATGCTGCGGCAGACCGCGTTGCCTTTAATGTCGGGCAGCAGGTAGTCCAGCACGATCACGTCGGGCTGGAATTCTCTGGTTCGCAGACCGGCGTCGAAACCGGTTGCGGCCGTCTGCACGATAAAGCGGCCGTCTCTCTCCAACAGCTCGACCAGCATTTCGACGATGGCCGGGTCATCGTCAACAACCAGGACCCGCGTCCGGCCCATCTCGAGCCGGTCAAGCGGGATATTGTTCTCCTTCATGAACTGAATCAGGGCATCGCGCGGGATGCGCCTGAATCGGGAGCCCGGTATGCGAAAGCCCTTCAGACGGCCGCTGTCGAAGCAGCGAATGACCGTCTGCTGGCTGAGACTGCAGATCTCAGCCACCTCGCCCGTGGTGAAGACAGTCTTCAGGTAACCTGTCTTGTCCCTGTTGTTAATAGCCATAGCCCAACCCCGGGCGTTTTTGCCTATCTTTCCCAACTTCACAAGTGTACCGCAAAAGAGAATCTGGGGCAAGTGAAGACGGGTGGCGGCACACGCATCGTGTAGGATTCGACAATGTTTTCGATCGATCCGTCTAGGTTATAGGTCTAAGATTGGCCGCGAACTCAAGGCCAGAGTGAGCGAACAACCAGCCGCTAAACGTATGACGCACGCCCGAAACCGGTCACGGTCGCGCAAAAATCCTCATGACGGTTTTGCGCCACGACCGGGCGTGCCGACGCTATCCACAGCTCGCGCGCCGCTGGCCGGAGGCAATGTATACCAGAAGCACTGACAGATCGGTGGGGTGAATGCCGCTCACCCGCGCGGCTTGGCCGATGTTTTGCGGACGGACCGCGGACCAGCGCTCGACGGCTTCGCGCCGCAAGTGTGGCACTTGCGAGTAGTTCAGATCCGGCGGGATGACCTGCTCTTCCCGGCGCCGGAATTCGTCAATCGACCGCTGCTGCCGCTGGAGATAGCCGGCGTACTTGATTTCCACAAGCGCCCGGCCCCACGTGTCCAGTTCGCGCGTGTATGGCTCCAGCTCCGGAAATACCGCCGCGAAGCGTAGCCCGTCCTCCTCCGGCCGGCGGATCCAGTCGGCCAGCGTCCGGCCCTCGAACCTCAAGCGTTCCCAACTTTGAAGCAGTGCCGCCAGCTTGTCCGACTTGGCCTGGAACTTCTGCCACCGCTCATCGTCAACGAGGCCGATTTCGCGCCCGAGTGGCGTCAGGCGCACGTCGGCGTTGTCGTACCGCAGGTGCAGCCGGTGCTCGGCGCGTGAGGTGAACATGCGATAAGGCTCTGTCACGCCGCGAGTTACGAGATCATCGATCATGACCCCGATGTACGCCTGGTCCCGGCCGATGATCACCGGCGAGGCGCCAGCGCAGAAGCGGGCGGCGTTGATACCGGCGATGATCCCCTGGCCGGCGGCTTCTTCGTAGCCGCTGCTGCCGTTGATCTGGCCGGCCAGAAACAAGCCCCGCACCCGCTTGGTCATGAGGCTGGCGTCGATCTGCTCGGGCGGAACGAAGTCGTATTCCACGGCGTAGCCCCATTGCAGAACGCGGGCGTGCTCAAGGCCGCGAATCGACGTAACTATTTGTGCCTGCACATCTTGCGGAAGCGACGTGCTGATTCCATTGGCGTAGATGCGCTCGCTGTCGCGTCCCTCCGGCTCGAGGAAGACCTGGTGGGCGCTCTTGTCGGCGAAGCGCACGACCTTGTCCTCGATGCTTGGGCAGTAGCGGGGCCCGCGCGACTGAATCTGGCCGGTATACATCGGAGCGCGGTGCAGATTAGCCCGAATCAGCTCATGAACGCGCTCGTTGGTCGCGGTGAGCCAGCAGCAGACCTGCTCCTGTGGCAGCGAGTCGGTGAGAAAGGAGAAGGGCACGGGGCGCTCGTCGCCATGCTGGACGGCGAGCTGCGACCAGTCTACCGAGTCGCGGGCAATGCGCGGCGGCGTTCCGGTCTTCAGCCGGCCAAGCTCCATACCCAAAGCCGCCAGTGACGCGCTCAGGCCGGTTGCCGCCGGCTCGCCCACTCGCCCGCCCGGCGCCTTGGCTTCTCCGGTGTGCATCAGGCCGCGAAGAAACGTCCCGGAAGCGATCACGACAGCATGCGCGGCCAGGACGCGGCCGTCGGAAAGCCTTACGCCGGACACTCGGCTGGTTGCGAGCGGAAGGGCATTCGCGCAGGAGGGCCCGAGCGGCTCGCTTTCGACGGCCTCAACGCTGGCTTCGATAATCTTCAGGTTCGGGCAGTTCTCCAGGTAGCGGCGCAGCACTGCCGGGTAGGTTCTACTATCGATTTGTGCTCGCGGCGCCCAGACGGCCGGCCCTTTTCGGCGATTGAGCATGCGAAACTGAATGCCGGTCTCGTCCGCCACACGCCCCATCAGGCCGCCCAAGGCGTCGACCTCCCGAACGATCTGCCCCTTGCCGATGCCGCCCACCGCCGGGTTGCACGAGGGCCGCCCGATCGCTTCAAGACTGAACGTGATGAGGACCGTGCGCGCTCCCAAACGCGCCGCCGACCACGCCGCCTCCGCTCCGGCATGCCCGCCTCCCACCACAATCACGTCGTAGCCGCTACGTCTCATTACGGGGATATTATCTGACAGGGCCGACAGAGTGCCAGCAACACGCTGCCACCACGGGCCCGTTACAGCCGAGGACCCTTCGAATGACTAAGACCGCGGTTTCGCCACGTTCATGGGCCGTAGCGCGACAAGTCGCGTTAGGGCTCGGCTTCTCAGCCGTCGTAGTTCTGCTGCTCTTATGGCTGGCCGGCACCTTTCACCGAAAGATCGGCCCCGGTGGGCCGGAGCCAGCGAGCCGCCCGGTCAGGCTGGTCAAGGTGGATCAGCTCGTTCCGGCGCGCCTCGCGTCCTTACCGGTCACCGAGCCGGCGGTCGGATCGATTCGCGCGGTACACCAGATCGCGGTAGCCTCGAAGCTGCTGGCGAAGGTTACGGCCGTCAACGTGCAGGCCGGCCAGACGGTCACAGCCGGCGAAGTCCTCGTGCAACTGGATGACGAGGACCTCAGGGCCAAGTTGCGTCAGGCAGCGGCAAGCGTCGCCGTGGCCGAGACGGCCCTGTCTCAAGCCCAGGTGGAATTCGAGCGCATCGACGGCCTGTACAAACAAGGAAACGAGACGCGCATCGAATGGGAGCGCTCGGAATCGGCCTTGAAAACGCGCACTGCGGAACTCGAGGAAGCGCGTCAGCGCCAGCGGCAGGCGGAAACGATGCTCTCCTACGCCACGATCGTCAGCCCGATCGATGGAAAGGTGATCGACAAGCACATTGAGGTTGGCGACACGGCGTCACCGGGGCAGGTCTTGGTCACGCTCTTTGACCCGACGCGCATGCAACTTGTTGCCCGGGTGCGCGAGTCACTGACACATCGACTGGCCGTCGGCCAGGATATCGACGTATATGTCGACGCGATCGGAAAGACCTGTACCGGCTCGATCAGCGAGATTGTGCCCGAGGCCGAGAGCACCAGCCGCACCTTCTCCGTCAAAGTGACCGGGCCGTGTCCGGTGGGCGTGTACTCGGGCATGTTTGGGCGGCTGTTGATTCCGCTGGATGAGCAGGAAGTGCTGCTTATTCCGCGCGCCGCCGTCTCCCGGATCGGCCAGCTCGATCTGGTGGAAGTCGCGCTGCAGGATCAGTCATTGACCGAGCGCGAGGTAGTGCTAAAGGGACGGCCGGTCGAGCGGCGGGCGGTGCAACTCGGGCGGACGTACGGCGACGAGGTCGAGGTTCTATCGGGGCTGCGGGCCGGCGAACTGGTGGCATTGCAGGGGTCGGCACAATGACAATCGACAAGTCGCCCCCGCCGGAAGTACAGCACGGCTTCACTAATGCAATAGTCCGCACTTTCCTTAATTCAAACCTTTCGCTGGTATTGATTTTCATCGCCATCGCGCTGGGCGCGGCCGCGCTGATCCTCACGCCCCGCGAGGAAGACCCGCAGATCGTCGTTCCAATGGCCGACGTTTATGTGGCTTTTCCGGGTCATTCGGCCGCGGAAGTCGAGCAACTGGTTTCCACGCCGCTGGAAAAACTGCTTTATCAAATCGACGGCGTTGAGCACGTGTACTCGATGTCGCGGCCGGACGAGGCGATCATTACCGTGCGCTTTTACGTTGGGCAGGACCGCGAGCGCAGCCTCGTCAAACTCTACAAACGGCTGGACGAGCATCTGGACATCGTGCCTCCCGGCGTGACCGGGTGGGTCGTCAAGCCCGTTGAAATCGACGATGTGCCGATCGTCACGCTAACGTTGACCAGTGCTTCGGCCGACTACTACGCGCTACGGCGAGTGGGCGAGGAGGTGGCCCAGCGCCTGGCGGCGGTGCCGGACACTTCGCGTTCCTACGTGATCGGCGGTCAACCGCGGGCGGCGCTGGTGTATCTCGATCCAGAGCGCCTTCAGGCTTACAACCTTGCGCCGCTGCCCGTTCAGCGGGCGCTTGAAACCGCGAACGTGACGCAGACCAGCGGCGAATTCGCACGCGGCGACCACCTGTTTCGGGTCGAGGCGGGGCGGATATTTCAAC
>JAGPEO010000027.1:0-4190 GCA_018056925.1 Phycisphaerae bacterium | reverse complement strand
CAGGCTTACAACCTTGCGCCGCTGCCCGTTCAGCGGGCGCTTGAAACCGCGAACGTGACGCAGACCAGCGGCGAATTCGCACGCGGCGACCACCTGTTTCGGGTCGAGGCGGGGCGGATATTTCAACGGCCGGCCGAGCTGAATGACCTGGTCGTGGGCGTTTACGGCGACAGGCCCGTGTATCTGAAGGATGTGGCCAGCGTTCAGGACGGCCCCGATGAGACGACGAGCTACGTGCGGTTCGGCTGGGGAGCGGCGCGCGGGTTTGAGCAGCATGCGGGCGCGCCGGGCGCTGTCGTCGGCGCGTCGGCGTCATCACCGGGTTCCGCCGGCGCAGGAGAGCCCCAGCCGGCGGTGACCATTGCACTGGCCAAGAAGAAGGGCACGAACGCAGTGTGGGTCGCGGATGCGATCCTCAAAGCGGCCGATCAACTGAAGGCCGGCGTCATTCCCGACAACATGGAACTGATCGTCACGCGGAACTACGGCCAGACCGCCAACCACAAGGTGAACGAACTGGTCGAAGCATTGGCGATCGCAATCATCATCGTCATAGCCCTGCTGACGCTGAGTTTGGGATGGCGCGAAGCCTTGATCGTGGCAGTCGCGGTACCCGTCGTGTTCGGCCTGACGCTGGCTGTCAATATGCTCGCTGGCTACACGATCAACCGCGTGACCTTGTTTGCGCTGATACTCTCGCTCGGTCTGTTGGTCGATGACCCCATTGTGGATGTGGAAAATATAGCCCGGCATTTCGGTCTGAGGCGGCGGGCCAGCCGGCCTATTGTATTGGAAGCAGTGGCCGAAATTAGGCCGCCCCTGATTACTGCCACGTTGGCCGTAATCGTGTCCTTCCTGCCAATGCTGTTCATCACCGGAATGATGGGGCCGTATATGCGCCCGATGGCGCTGAACGTTCCGGTCGCGATGTTGATGTCGATGGTGGTCGCCTTCACGATCACGCCGTGGCTTACCTTCCACGCTCTGAAGCGGCGTTATTGGGGAGGGGATCAGCGGATCAACCAGTCGAGGGATCAAGAAGCGCGGCCGCAGAATGAGGAGATACACGATCTAGATGCACTGCGGCAGACGCGGCTGTACCGGATTTTTTATCCACTCATGGCGCCGCTGCTGAAGTCTAAGAAGGCCGCCTGGGGCTTTTTGGGCGCGATGGCGTTGTTGATGCTGGCGGCGGTGGCATTGGCCGCCACGCGCAGCGTGCCGCTCAAGATGCTGCCTTTCGACAACAAGAACGAACTGCTCCTGGTGCTCGACTTGGATGAAGGCACGACGCTGGAACGCACGGACGCCGCGGTGCGCGATATGGAACGCTACCTGGCGGGCGTGCCGGAACTCACCGACTACGCCTCTTACGTCGGCTTGGCGTCCCCCATGGATTTCAACGGGCTGGTGCGCCATTACTACCTGCGGCAGGCCGAGAACCTGGCCGAAATCCGGCTCAATCTCGTCGGCAAGAAGAGCCGCGGGCAGCAGAGCCACGCCTTGGGTCTGCGGCTGCGCGACGATTTGACCGCCATTGCCGCGCGCCACGGCGCCAAACTCAAGATTGTTGAAACCCCGCCCGGACCGCCGGTGCTGTCCACGCTGGTGGCCGAAATATCCGGGGGCCCGGACCAAAGCTACGCGGACCTGATGCGCGCAGCCGAGGTAGTGGGCGAGCGCATGCGGCGCGAACCGTTCGTAGTTGACGTGGACGACGTGATTGAGGCCGATCGCAGCAAGTTGTTGTTTGTCACGGACCAGGAGAAGGCGGCCTTGCACGGCGTTTCGGTGCGCGACATCGCCGACACTTTGCAGATCGCACTGGCGGGCCGGCAGGCCGGCACGCTTGCCATGCCCAATGAGCGGAATCCACTGCGCATTCAACTGCGGCTGCCGCGACCGGCGCGGTCCAGTATGGCCGACCTGGGGCAGATACACGTCAAGACTGCCGGCGGCGGCTTGGTTCCGCTGGCCGAACTGGGACAATGGAAAGAGCAACCTGTAGACCAGACGATATATCACAAGGATCTCGAACCCATCGTCTACATCTACGGCGAAACAGCCGGACGCGCCCCGGCTGATTGCATTGTAGATATTCAGGCTGACCGCAGACAGGCCGCACCGGGGGAGTCAGTCAGTAGGGGCTGGGTCGCAGACGTGGCTCCGCGCCCTGTTGACAGCCGGACCTTTCTATCCAACGGCAGTGGCATTCACTGGCAAGTGCCCGAAGGCCTTCGCGTGAACTTCGCGGGCGAGGGTGAATGGCAGGTGACGCTCGACGTGTTCCGCGACCTCGGACTGGCTTTCGGCGCCGCGCTGGTCGGCATTTACATACTCCTGGTCGCGCAGACGCGCTCTTTCGTTATTCCAGTCGTAGTGATGCTTGCCATTCCGCTGACCATCGTGGGCATTATGCCGGGATTCTGGCTGCTCAACGCGCTGGCCGGCGGACAGGTGGGGGCCTATGCCGACCCGATCTTCTTCACCGCCACCGGCATGATCGGCATGATCGCCCTGGCCGGCATTGTCACCCGCGACTCAATCATCCTGGTGGATTTCATCCATCTCTCGCTGCGCCGCGGCCGCTCACTCTTCGACGCCATAATGGAGAGCCGCGTGGTGCGTCTGCGGCCTATTCTGCTGACGGCGGGCGCGGCAATGCTGGGCGCAGCGCCGATTACGATCGATCCGATCTTCTCCGGCCTGGCCTGGGCGCTGATCTTCGGCCTGTTGTCGTCTACCGTGTTCACGCTGTTCGTCATCCCAGTGGCCTACTGGCTGCTTTACGCTGGCAAGACCGGGCACGGCGTTCCGGAAGCAGAGGAGGACGGCGGCGGAGACAGCAACGATGAAAAAGAACCGGCGCTGACGGTCGTGTAAGTGATAGGGTGATAAGGTGATAGAGTGATAAAGGACCACGCGAGGAACCCCTTTATCACTCTATCACCTTATCACTTTATCACCGTGGCGCCCGCGGAAGTGGCCGCTTCGCGCAGAGGGGCCTACCTGCTCGAACGCCACAGCCGCGCCTGCGCGATCGCCTCCGCCGAACTAGGCGCCGCGCCCACCGCCGCCAGTTCGCCCGGTCGCCGCGCCCTTACGATCCGCGCCAGCAGCGGCACCGCCAAACCGCGGGCCAGCGTCAATGCAACGAACAAGCCCGCGTACACCACCCAAGTCGCTCCCGCGTAGCCCAGAGCCACAAACGCACCGAACGAAGCCGCGGCGACGGCGGCCGAATTCAGCAGGTTGTAGGTCGTCATCACGCTGGTGCGCTCGCGGTCCGGAATTGTATCGAATACCAGCAGGCAGGTGGCCAACTCGTATGCTCCCAGCGCCAGTCCCGACAGCACCTGCACGGCCACCAGGTACCAAAACTGCGGCCACATCAGCCACAAAGCGGTTACCGGAACCATCGCCAGGCCCGCGACCTGCAGCAGGGCCCGCGCTCCACGGCGATGGGCCAGCTCCCCAAAGAGCGCCAGCCCGGCAATCTTGGCCAGGAATTCGGTCCCCAGCAGCGACACGAACTGCCAGTAAGGCATGTGCAGATGGCGTAACACAAAGGCCGTGAAATACGCCTGCGCCACGAGCATCGTGACGTTGATCCAGACCATGTACGCCAGCAACTGGCCCCGCTCGTTGCGCAGCCGCGTGAAGAATTCGCCAAACGCCACGAATCGCTCGGGCGCCACGGGCACGATCGATTCACGCTGCAGCCACAGGCAGCCTGCCGACACCAGGCGGCATATACCGGCCAACCCGAACAGCAGGGCAAACCCGGCGCAGGTCGCCCCGCGCTGCTCGGTCAGCTCCAGCACCGGCCAGGCCATCAGGATGCCGCCCAGCGTGACCAGTTGGAACAGGCGATTGCGGCGGGCGAAGTAGCGCGGGCGAATGCGCGTCGGTACGAGGCGCGTGATCCAACTGGTCCACGGAGCCGCACAGGCCAGGTCCGCAGCGCAATAGAACGTGGCGATCATTAGCAGTGCCGCGGCCGAGACGTGGCCGCGTAGGGCCGCGATTACCAGGGGCAGGAAACTCAGGCCCTGCACGGTCGCGCATCCGGCCACCCAGCGGCGATGTGAACGCAGCCAGACCACCGCGTAGGGCGAGACAAGCTGCAACAGCGCCCCGGCCACCAACGGCGCGGTCACCACCAGCCCGGAAAGCTGTTCCGACAGCCC
>JAGPEO010000328.1 GCA_018056925.1 Phycisphaerae bacterium | reverse complement strand
GAGACGATCACGCAAGCGGCTGAAGCCGAAGGCCGCATCGCGCGACAGGTCGGCGGGCGAGCCCAGTTTGCGGTTGTGCGGCTGCGGGTCGAGCCATTCCAGCCGGCGCCCGGGCAAGAGCATTTCCGCTTCGAAAATGCGGCGCCTGCGGATGAGTTGCGACCGCAGTTTGCGGCGGCGGTTGAGCAGGGGGTGCGCGGCGCAGCCCACAGCGGCGCGCTGGGTGGGTATCCGCTGATCAACGTGAAGGTCACGCTGCTGGGCGGGCAGGAGCATGCCGAGGAGTCGACCGAGGTCGCGTTCGAGTCGGCCGGGGCGCTGGCCGTGCAGCGCGCATTGGAGCAGGCCGGCCCGGTTCTGCTCGAACCCATCATGCGCGTGGAGGTGGTCACACCGGAGGAGTACTTCGGCGCGATCAACGGCGATCTGATGTCGCGCCGCGCCACGATTACCGGGACGGCGATGCGTGCCCGCGACCGCGTGATTTCGGCCGAGGTGCCGTTGGCCACCATGTTCGGCTACGCCACACAGATCCGCTCGCTATCTCAGGGGCGTGCGTCGTACTCGATGGAACCGTACCGCTACGAACCGCTGCCGCAGGAACTGGTCAAGAAGGTTTTGGGGATATAGACGCGCGCTATAGAAGCGCTCTTACGCGTGAGACTGCTTGAGGCGCCACGCGTGTGCCACTGCTTGAAGCCGAAGCTTCAAGCAGTGCATCCAACACACACGCCCGGTTTCGTTACTCGGCTTCCGGGGCGGCACCCCCCGGTTTTGCTACGGTCGCGCCGCGGTTCCGCTATCCACCGGTCAGCACCAGCACGAACGGGTCAATGTCGAAGGCGTTAACCGTACCGTCGCCGTTTACGTCGGCGAGCATGTGGTTGCACCCGGGGTAGGCGCTACCGTAGGCGCCGGGGTCGGTCAGCGCCAGTACGAACGGATCAATGTCGAAGGCATTGATCAAGCCGTCGCAATTCAGGTCGCCCGGCTGCCAGGTGTCGTCGCAATTCAGCGTGGCAATCGAGAAATCGTCGAGCGCGGCCTCGACCAGGGAGCCGTCGCCTTCGTCCGAGGCGATGAAGCGCAGCCGTACCTGGTCCGTCAGCGCTACGAAATCCTGAACATTGAACTCGTGGTAGAACCAGCCGGGCGAAGTCTCCGGGCCGGTGGGTCCGACAGTTTCGGCGTTGACCCAGGTGCTGCCGCCGTCGTCGCTGATGTCTACAACGAACACGTCGGTGTGCGGTGTGGCGCCTTGATCGTTGGAGTACCAGCGCCAGTAGCCGATGACGGCATAGGTCGAACCTGACAAGTCATAGTTGGGCGACTTGAGCGTAGTTTTGCCGCCATCCACATCGTAGCTGCCGAGGGCGCCGCCGCGCGAATCAGTTACCCAGCACATTGTACCTGGGGCCGGTGTGTGATCTGAGCCGGGCTGGGCCGCAGTGGGATTGGGATCGGCGCGATCCCAAATACCCGCGGAGGCGTCGTCGCCTGTATCGCCGACAGTCCAGCCGCTGGGGGCTTCGAAATCGTCAAACACTATTGTCGTAAGCGTGCCCACGCCGACGCGGTACAGTTCAGTGGGGGCGTTCTCCGGCAGCACTACGGTGGCGCCGTCGCTGCCAGTGGCGCTGAAGTAGAACTCGGGCTGAGCGCCGCAGGGCGCGGCGGGCAGCACGGCCCGGTAGAGGTCGCCGCCCAGGCTGGTCAGCGTGACCTCTGAGAATGCGCCGGGCGCAAAGCGGTAGTACAGTCGCGCTGAGCCGGGCACGTACGTTTCGCCGGCACTGCTAATGTGCAGCGTAAGCGGTGTGGGTGTCAGCGCCGGCACAATGGAAGGCGGATCGAGCGGCAGGCTCAGAACGAGAGGCGGGAGCGTGAAATCGCCCGCGGCGAAGATGGCAACGTCATCGATGTTCCAGCCGCAGAAAGTCAGTCCGCCGTCAGTCGTTCCCATAGTCCAACGGATGCGGACATTGGGCTGATTGTCAGCCAGTGAGGAGATATCGATGTCCTGAAGTGACCAGGACGTGTCGGCCACGTCCTCCGCCCCGTTCTGCCAGACGTTTGTCCAGCTTGTGCCGTTGGTGCTGACGCGCACGTAGGCGTGATCGTAGATCGACTTTTCGACTCCCAGCCAGCGCGAGAAGCGCAGATGTACATCCGTCAAGCCCTGGCAGTCGATCGGGGGTGTAGTCAGATGGTACTCCGGCATGTTGTTCGTGTAGTCGCCGTTGAGGTTGTAGCCATATACATTGCGGCCGGTGTGGCCGGACGTGGGATCCGGACCGCCGCCTCCGCCGCCGCTGCCGGTAGGAACGCCCCAGGCCCACTGGCCCTGCGTGGTCCAGCCGGGATTAGTGTTCATATTCCAGCTATAGACAGTGCCATAGCCGACTGCCAGTTCAACGCCGCGCGTGGTATTTCCGACTGAATCGGTGGTATTCTCGAAGCTGAGCGTCGCATTGTGCACGCCCATGGGCAGACTGGCGGCCTGTGAATTGATGGACACGGTTACCAGCGTGCTCGCCCCGCCCTCCAAAGTGCCGGAGCCGTTGGAGATGCTGACCCAGTCCTGCGGACAGGTGACGCTGTAATCAATGTCATAAGTGCCGATATTTCGCACCACGAAGACGCCGCTCGATATGAACGGGCCGCCGACATGGCCTTCAGATCGGAAGACGCTTTCGGGCGCTACCCGTATGCCAGTCACCAGTTCCGGGCAGTTCAGGCCGTGGGCGGTGAATCCCGCACAAATTTCGTTGTAGTGGGGCGAGCCGTTCCCAAGGTAACCGTCATCGTCGTCGAGCGTGAGGAAGTCGATTACAATGTCGTCGTTAATTGACGTGCCCAAGTGCAGTAATATTGAATTGACCGTTAAGCTCGACAGTATCGAAAGATACTCAGCCGGCTCAGTCTCAATCAGCTCGTTGCGAATGCTCCAGATGCAACCGGAAAGCAAGTTGCCGCAATCGTGAACTTCACTTCCGCAGGTGGAACAGCCGCTGGCCAGATACTGGCAGTCGTTGTCGGCGGTGCGCAGGCCCGCGTCGCAATCGCCGAAGAACCCGTAGCCCAGGTTGGGATCGTCGACGGTCAACACGGCGATGCAGTCGGACATGCCCTCGCCGTACGCGCCCTGCCCGCTGCCGCCCTGGTCAATCACGTGATGCCCATACTCGTGATCCAGCACACTCTGCCAGCCGGTATTCGGGCAACCGTCGCCGGCCTGACAGAAGTTGATTGAGATTCCGTCAGACCAGGCGTTGCAGGGGCAGTAGCCGTCCGTACGATTGACGTAGATCGGAAAGTTCGTTTCCGTGGAAATGCCGGGAAACTCTGGATTCTGCGCGAGGATCCAGTCGCGGACGCGATTCGCGCTAATGTAGCAGTTTACCTGCGACCGAACCAGATCGCTGATATTCTCTTCGTTGTGTGTGAAAGTATACGGCACACCTGGCGTCACAGTGGCCGAAAGCGTTTCCTCCGCCCCGGCCCAGTTGTCGACGTTGAAGTACGTGCCAGTCATGAAGGATTGCACCGTGACGGGCGAAGAGCCGCTGTGCGGGATCGAGAAGTTCCCGTCGCCGTCGGCGTAGCCGGTTCCGCCGCCCGAAACCGAGACGCGCGCCCAAGGCATAACTGTGATCAGCTCGGGCGAGCAAATGTCGGCCTTGGAGCCCTCCGTGGCCATGCCCTGCACGTGCCCGGTAATGGGAGCGAAGCGGATCAGGTCTTCCTTATAGAGCACGTTTCCAGTGACTGCATCAGCAACGTACAGCCAGCGCTCCGGCTTGGCATTGGGGTTGTCGTAGTTATCGGCCGTAAAGGTGATCGCCAGCACGGGTTCCACTTGTGCGTCATCTATTCCGGCCCAGATCACAACCTGAATGTCGGAATAATTCGTCATCTCCGGCGCAATCTGCTCGAGCCGGTCGAAGGGTTTTGCCGCTACGCCGCGATCGACGACAAAGTCGCCCAGATTCCGCGCACTGGACGTGACCAGCACCACCGGAAAGCCGGGCTCGTTACGAGTGAGCAGACGCACTTCGCCGCGGAACACGGGTATTCCGTCTTTCTCCTGCGCGAAGTACACGAGCGTGAACTTGTTGCCGCCGCGGCCTGCGTCCGGCATGAGCTGGACCGTGGGCAAACCGGTAAAATTACTGCCGGTCCGCAGCTCGGCTGACGACACACCTAGCGCCGGGGCGTGTTGCTGCAGGAAATTTGCGGCGCTCTCCTGGGGACTGGTTCCAAAGCTCAGCGGCGCCCCGAAGA
>JAGPEO010000026.1 GCA_018056925.1 Phycisphaerae bacterium | reverse complement strand
TACGCCGGGGCCGATGAGAGCCGGACGGAACAGATGCGGCGCTGCGGCGAGTCGCTGGGGTTGGCGTTCCAGATCGTGGATGACGTGTTGGACCTGGTGGGCGATGAGGCGGAGGTGGGCAAGTCCCTGGGCCGCGACGCCGAAATGGGCAAGATGACGCTGCCGCTGATTTACTGTCTTCAGCACGGCACGCCCGAAGAGCGCACCGAACTATGCGCGCTGCTCCGCACCGGTGAGCCGCGGCGGCGCGTCGCGGAAATCGCGCGTGCGATGGGCGGAATTGAGTACGCGCAAGGGGTCGCGGCCCGCTATGTGGCCGAGGCGCGCAACGCGTTGGCCGGCCTGCCGCCGTCGGGGGCCCGCGACAGCCTGAACGCGATGGCCGATTTCGTGCTGGCGCGGCACGAGTAGGAGAAGGGCAACGAGGCACCCTGGCCGGTCCGCCGCTCGCAGCCCGTTGCTGAAATTCAGATGCCGCCCCGGGGCTGTCCGCTCATTTCGCTTGCGGAATCGGAATGCCAAGCTCACGCATGACCTGCTTAAGGTCCTCCCAGGCTTTTGCCTTTTCGCCAGGGCTGCGCAGCAGGTACGCCGGATGGAACGTCGGCATTAGCTTGCACCGCGGCAGCCCCAGGTGCGCCAGCGGCGGCGGTGGAAAATCCTGGAATTCGCCGCGCAGCCGGCCGATCGGGACGTTCGTAACCAGTAGCGTCTGTGCCGCCGGCCTGCCCAAGGCGACGATGACCCGCGGCCGAAGGATTGCGAGCTGCCGCCACAGGTAAGGCGAACAGACTTCCATCTCCGGTTCAGTGGGCGTGCGGTTGTCCGGCGGGCGGCATTTCACAACGTTGCAAATGTAGACCTGCTCGCGAGTTAAGGTCATGGCGGCGATCATGCGCGTCAGGAGCTGGCCGGCCCGCCCGACAAACGGCTGGCCCTGGCGGTCTTCGTCCGCTCCGGGGCCCTCACCGACGAAGACCAACTCCGGACGCGGGCGCCCGACGCCGAATACGGTTTGCGTCCGATTCGCGTGCAGCTCGCATTTTCGGCAATGGCGGACGAAATGCTCGTTCAGGCGCGCCAGCTCGGCCGCCGCCTCGGCTGGTGACAATTCCCGGTCGCACAGCGGCGGCAATTCGGCGTCGTCCACGCCGGGTGCCGCGCCAGGTGCCAAGTTGGGCGCCATGCCAGTACTGGGTGCCATGCCCCTGCTGGGTGCCATGCCCGAACTGGGGGCCATGCCGGTGCTGGGTGCCATGCCCAAGCCTCGCGCAGCGGGCGCGGGCATGCCCCTGCCGACAGGCGGACGACCAGTTGGCGAAGACGGCCCGGCGAGAAAATCCGAGCTAGACGCACGCGCCCCCAGCATGCCGGCGCGGCCTTTCGCCCAAACGTCGCCGACCTCCGCGTGGGCTATCCCGAGCCGCCGTTCGCTCCGCAGCCACTCGCACAGGACAACTTTTTTCTCGGCATCTTCTAAATTGCTCACGATTCGGGAGAATAGGGGCACGGGCCGCAAGCGACAAGGCTGAACATGAATCAGAGGTTGCCAGGCAGACGGCACAAGCAAACCATGCCGGTAATGGCGCTAATTCTCGCCGGGGCGCTCATCGCCACGGCCTGGGCCACGGAGCCCGCGCCTCCGGCCGCCGACTCGCCGGCGGCGCCCTCATCCGTGTTGCTTTCACCCACGCTCGGGCGGCCGGTTTTTGTAGAGCCGGGAGCGACCTTCGAGGCTTTGGCGCAAGTGGCTGAGGCGGCCGGGCCCGTCACGGTGAAACTGATCTCAACCAGCGCGCCGGCGGTGACCCGCTCGCTGCCATTACCGCCTGATCTGGAAAGCAGCATCGCTGACGGCCGCCCGCTGCTGCTGCGCGTCCCTGCGGATCTGCCCGAGCGAACTTACGACCTGGAAATCACGCTCGGCGCGTCGCGCCTGGTCGGGCGGCACTGCGTTGCGGTAAAACGCCTCGGCCCCCAAATCCGCATCGTCCACCTTTCGAACATGAACATCGGCGACCTGACCGCCCCTGACTTCGACCAGCGGCTGATTGCCGAGGTCAACCTGGTGGCCCCGGATCTCATCATCGCCAGCGGCGATTTCGTCGACCGCACGGCCGAAAACCCGGGAGCGCTCTGGGAACGCCTGCCGGAGTTTTTCAGCCTGTTCGATGCTCCGGCCTTCATAGCGTGCGGCGATCACGACGATCTCCAGCAGTACTCAAAGCACGTTGCGGTGAACCCGATCGGCTCCGTCGAGCTTGGTTTCCTGCGCGGGTTTGCGATTTATGACCGCCCGAGCCGCCCGATCAGCGACGACCCGGGACAGCAGCAATGGCTGGAGCGTGCCCTCACCGCGCCGGGCGACGAGCGTCTCAAGTTCGTCGTCGCGCACGACGACCGCCCCAACCTGCTGCTGCAATGGCGGAAGCGCGGCGTTCTACCCAAGATGATTTCCAGCACGCGGCTGGGGTTGTGGATCTCTGGTAGCCATCGTGACTGGGACGGCGTTGAGTACGCCGACATCGTGCGCCAAGCGGCCCCCTTGATGTATGTACGGACGCACCAATCCAGCACCGCGACGCGCGACGGCGCGACCGGAGTGAGCCATTTTCGCGTGCTTGACGTAACCAACGAACGTGTGGCCGCGCCCGGCTGGAATTCGGCCGACGTCGCGCCGCCCTCGCTGCCCACCGGCCTGCTTACGTGCACTAGCGAATCCCCGGCCGAAAACGTGGTCGCGGTTACGGTCGCGAACAACCACGCCTTCCGCATCAACGGCCTGCAGGCGCGCGTTCTGGTCCCGGGCGTACCGGAAGCGCGGCCCTGGTGTTTGGGCGCGGAGTTAGTCTCATCGCACATGATTGACGGCGTTTGGGATTGTCGCCTCCGCTTCGATGTTCCGGACAAGGGGACCGCACGGGCGGTCGTGGGCAGCGGTTCGACGCCGCTTCCGCCGCGTTTCACGGTCCGCTTCGACATGCCGACGGTGCTGCGGCTCACTCCCCAGCAGACCCCCGAGGGCCTGGAATACGCGAGCGCGGCGAATGTTAACGCACTGATTTACATCACGAACTCCGGCGCGGTGGATGCCGACTTCACGCCGCTACTGCGGCTCGATGGCGACACGCTCAGCTATAAGGTCATCGAGGAGCCCGGCCCGCCGGCGCTGGCTTATCGCCTGCATCTTCCGCCGGAGGGCTCGGTGACGCTCCAGCCGGACTTGTCGGCCTTGCGCACGACGCCGGGGCGGCGCGAATTGCAGGTGTACCTGACCGGCCTGCCGGCCCTGGCGCCGGCCTGCCAGCCGCTGACGGTGATCACGGCGCCGTGAGGCCGGTTGGCAGCGCACTCCCGGGGTGTTGTGTCCCGAAGGTTTCGGCGGGTGTCCTCGCAGCGTCGCGATGGCACCCGGCTCGGCTGGGATTTGGAAGCAGACAACCGGCTCATTTACATGCCGGCCGCGGCTGGATAGACTGAAATGTCGGAGCTGTTTCGGCAGGCAGGATGGCCAGACGGCTCCTGGACCCGGGCCCATAGCTCAGTTGGTTAGAGCGGCGGACTCATAATCCGTTGGTCGCAGGTTCGAGTCCTGCTGGGCCCAATCGATATCTTTGTCCTGAATTGCCCCGAAATTACTTTCAAGAGAAGCCGGAAATCCGCGAATATACCGCGCCGATGCCCAACGGTTCCGATGAAGGCCCTGGTAGCCGAACGCCGGAACTCGTGCGCACGGCCCGCTACAGCGAAATCCGCACGGATACCATACCCGAAGAGGTTTGGACCTTTGTCTCATTCGAGCAAAGCGATGAAGAGACCCCGCACGGCGCGGCACCACGTGCCAGGAAACCTAGCGCTCCTGGCACGCGACCGCCGGGGCAAGCGACCGTTTATGCCGACTAGGTTCGCCGAATCGGCAGCACCCAGCTCATATTGCCGCGAAGTGCGGCCATCGCCTGCGTGCTGCATGCCCCCCCTTTGGTTCCTGCTTCGAAACGTTTCTGCCTTAGTCCGTCTCTTCCTCCATCAGACTCCAAAAGTATTCTGCGGCGTTGAAGTCGCCGATCCGTTTGGATGTTGACCCGGACAGCACGGTTGGGCTTCTAAAGAACACGAGCACGTCCCCAGTGGGGTCAATCGGGCTTCGGTACATTATGGACCCATTGTAAGTGTACCAAATCCCGTACCATACCCCCAGGAGGCTATCCCACATCGGGGCCAAGCGGAACCACGCGCCATCTGCACTTCGGGTCCAAATGTCTATCCAGTCGTTCGCACCAAACCTGGCATCGAGTATGTCGACCCTGTAGTAGCCATTTGGGAGCGCGGGACTGTAAGTAACCTCTGATGGCTTGACGACGTGCGTCCAATATTCAACCGGCGGACCCGCCGGTCCTTGGGGACCTGTTTCTCCGGCAGGCCCCTGGGGGCCCTGCAACTCAGCAACATGGACCCAAGCCCCTGCGTTCTTGACGTAAACAGTTGACCTGTCCGTGTCGAGGTAAAGGTCGCCGTCTTCCCCAATATCTGCCCCAGGAGCACCTGCTCCGAGAAACCACTTGGCTGCCAGCATATCCTCGGTTTCGTTGTTGGGCGGCTCCGAGACTGCTTGGCATCCACAGCCGAGAGAAACTAGACAACACGCCACAGCCAAGCAAAACATCTTCTGCATCAAGTGTGAGAAACGCGACATTTTCTCTCCTTCTCCAAAAATGTTGCACTGACCTGAAACGAGTGCCATTATGGGCGCGCCATAGTCGTCTTGTCAACAAAACATTCGACAGGAACAACGCCTAATCTGCGCCCGTTGCATCCGGCATCAGCGGTAACCCGGCAACCATGGGCATTGCCCCCGCAAGCGTGCCGCCCGGTTCAAATGCGACGCGGACAGCGTTCCCGGCGCCGCCGGTGAGCCTGGCGCAACGTCCGGTCGCCGTCGCGTCGTAGCGCAAGTCCTATAGCTGGCCCTATTTGCCGCTTTCGATTCGGCCCGGACCGCGATAGATCAGAATGCCTGCGTGCCCGACCGCCACGAAGGCCGTCAAATTGCCCAGCCACATGAAGCAAAACAACGGCTGGCTGCCGGCCCTGCCCATAGCGTATCGGGCCGGTTCAGCAGTTTCTGGCGCGCATCGCGTGCCAGGGCGAGAGGATATGCACTGACGCATTGCGGCGCGGGGGCATCAGGTGAGGGCGCGGCCAGGTGCTGGACCGCCCGCGCCCCCGCTGAGCCCGAGCGCCTATCTCTTCGATTAACGAGTAACTAGCCGGAGAGAGGCCGATCGTCCGGCGGATCGCCAAACCCTACGAGCGGCCCGCGCTCACGCTTCGGGCTCGGATTCCCTGCCTGTGATCTGGACTCGCTACTGCCTGGGTCTATGGGGCCCACTTCGCAATCCTGCGCCGGCCGCTCGTGGAAGAGCAATCGCCGCCGCCCTGATCTGGGCGACGCCCGCTTATAACGCTGATTTAGGACAATTAGGACAACCTCGCCCGGGCTTGAACCCTATTTCAGCCGTTTCTCAGCCCACTGTCAGGACTGCCGCGCTATGTATGTATTTGGCGGCCGACCCCTTGTAATGAACCGCCGGTTACGGACCCAAAAAGGAGAGCACGATGACCCGAACGTTCGCCAGTCTGGCACTTTGTGCCGTCATTCTTGTCACTGCGGCCTGGGCACAAGCCCCCGACCGCCCAAAACAGCCGCAACAGCCGGGCGACCGGCCGCAAATGGGACAGCCCCAGCAACCCGGGGCACAGCAACAGACCGGTCAGCAGCAGACCGGTCAGCAGATGGGACAGGCAGGCCAACGTCAGACCGGCGCTGCTGGTCAACTCCAGCCGCCGTCGGCCTGGTATAAAGCCAAAGACCTCATCGGCAAGCATCTCAGAGATGCCAACAATACTGAACTCGGCGAAATTGATGACTTGATAATGTTGCCGCGTGACGGGTCCATACCCTTCGCGATCATGTCAGGCCGGCGCATCGACCGGGCCGGCGAGCACATTGCGCTGCCCTGGAGCGTGCTGAGCTTCGAACCGGGCGCCAAAGACGTGACGCTGAATACCACCAAGGACAAGCTACAGGCTGCACAACTGGCGGCGTTCAAGAGTGACCAGTGGCCCGATTTCGCCCTCGCGACGTTCGTCGAGCGCGTCTACCGCGAATTCGGCGAAAGCCCGCCGGCGTACATGCAGCAGGTGCGCACAGCCGGCCAGGTGGAGCGCGAAGGTGGTCAAGCGGCCGCCGGCGCCCATTGGTTCAAGGTCAGCACGCTGCGAGACGACGAGATCCGCGGTGCAGACGGCACCAAGATCGGCGACGTCGATAATGTGGTCATCGATCTTAACAATGGCCACATACTGTTCGTCACTCTGGCCGGCCGGCATGTCGATCGCCACGACGAATACGTGGCCATCCCCTGGGGCGCGCTGCACATTGAGGGCAGCGACGACCGGACCCACCTTGTACTGAACATGAGCAAGGAACAACTGAAGACCGCGCCGGCCTTCAAAGAGGATAACTGGGCGAACATTACGGACACGGCCTTCCTGAAGAACGTTTTCGCCTTCTACAAGGTGCAGCCGTACTGGGAAGGCCGGACGCGCCAGGCCGGTTACACCGAACCGACTAAGCAGCGCGACACCGGCGACACCGGCGAGCGCGGTCAGCAGCCTGGCGGTGGCGGTCAGCAGCCTGGCGGCGGCGGCCGGCAGCCTTAATCGAGCGGCCTCCAGCGGGCGCGCAGCCGGCGGCGTGCTGCGGGCCACACAGACGGCAGACTGATTCAAGGCGCGGCGCTGCGAAGCGCCGCGCCGCGGGTCAGTCTTTGTCGTTTTTGACGCCTGTCTCCCCTAGAAGCCCGGCGTGGCGATGGTCGGGCAAGTGGCGATGATTTTGACAAATCGCCGCGCCCGCCGTCCCCAAAGACAGGTGAGCAGGCGAACAGGTGAACAGGAGCGGGCGGCGGCTGCGCGGCGTCGCGGCCCACGCAACTCGAACGTTTCTTGCGGGTCCAATGCTCTGACCGCAGTGCGGCTCAGTCATTCCAAGGGCGCGGACGAGGCATTCGAAATCTCTTCCCGAATCGCCAAACAAGGTTGTCAAACCAACCATTTCGGCGATAATGAGCGCCAAATTGGAAAATAATAACTTGCTAAGCCGTAACCCAATCCATTCGCACCCGTAAGAAAAGTTGCCACAGTGGACATCCCACGCATATTTAACATCACTGAGAGTGCGCACCGCATCCACAACCCGATCACACCCGACAAGCTCGCCACGCTCGGCGCGGCGCTGCGCCTGGAACCGGGCGCCCGCGTGCTCGACCTCGGCAGCGGTTCGGGCGAGATGCTGTGCACCTGGGCTCGCGATCACGGCATCATCGGCACTGGCGTCGATCTGAGCCAGTTATTCACCGAGCAGGCCAAACGCCGTGCGGCGGAACTCGGCGTCGCCGATCGCGTCAAGTTCATCCATCGCGACGCGGCCGGCTACGTTTCTGACGAGAAGGTCGATGTGGCAGCCTGTGTCGGCGCCACCTGGATCGGCGGAGGTGTCGCCGGCACGATCGAGCTTCTGGCGCGCAGCCTGCGCAGCGGCGGAATCATCCTCATCGGCGAGCCGTACTGGCGCCAGTTGCCGCCGACGGAAGAGGTTGCCAAGGCGTGTTTTGCCCACTCCATCTCTGACTTTCTCATGCTTCCGGAACTGCTCGCGTCTTTCGGCCGCCTGGGCTACGACGTCGTTGAAATGGTTCTGGCCGACCAGGACGGCTGGGACAGGTACGAGGCGGCCAAGTGGCTCACCATGCGCCGCTGGCTTGAAGCCAATCCTGACGACGAGATGGCAAAAGAAGTGCGAGCCCAACTGACTTCGGAACCCGAGCGCTATGCCGCTTACACGCGCGAATACCTGGGCTGGGGCGTGTTCGCGCTGATGCGGCGTTGACGCACGCGCAGATCAGAGCCGGGGCGTGTCGCCCCGGCTCTGCTCCGCCCCCGCGCCGGCGACGCCGGGCTGTTGACGAGAGGCGCGAATCGGGGCATAGTCCACGCTCGGCGCGGTGAAGCCTCGAGACGCGCGGGCGGGTGCCGGCGCGCTTCAGCAATCCCGCGTGGAGAACGAGAAGGATTCCGACATGCTGATTCGCAACTGGCAAAAATGGGCGGCCGTCCTTGCGTGCGGCGCCGCCTTGCTCCAAGTTCCAAGCTGCACCGATGCGGCGACGGTCGTCACCGGCATCGCGAGCACCATCACGGCGGGCGGCGTGATTTACATAATCGCCCGGATTATGGACTAGTCGCGGGACCGGCCGATGCTGGCGTGATGTGTGGTTGGGCTGTTCCTTCGGCGTCGCTGGCGGCGAATTGCGCCGGCCGATGCCGGGCGTGATGTGTCGGCCGATGTTGGCGTGACGTGGGGATTGCGGTTCAGGACCGCCGCGAAACTGCGCAAAAGACTGCCACGAAACTGCGCAAAGCGCCTGCTGCTGTGCCGCCGGCTTCAGGCCCTCATGTCATTGCCGGTGTGCCATAACTTTGCCAGCGGGTGACCTATGCTACGAAGCTGGATTGCATGCCGTCCGGCCAGCTACGCCCCCTTCGGTTACTTGGCTTATGACCATCTGGCCGGGCTGGGAATCCGTTTTGTCGAAATCCCGGTGGAGGCGGCCCGCGCGGTTGCGGCCGAGCTCGGCCGTCGCAACCTGCAGATCAGCAGCCTCCAGGGGGAGTTTGACGTTGCGCGAGACGACGTGCCCGGCCAACTCAAGCCGCAGTTGCAAACGTGCAACCTGTTCGGCGTGCGCTTGCTGTTCCTGTCGGTAAAGGCGGGCCACACTCCGCTGGGAACCGTGTACGACCGCCTGCGAGCCGCCGGCGATTTGGCGGCCCGCCAGGGCGTCACGCTCGCGCTTGAAACCCACCCTGACCTGGTCACCAACGCCCAGGTTGCACGCCAGACGATGGAAGGCGTCGACCACGCCCACGTGCGCGTGAACTTCGATACGGCGAACGTCTATTTCTACAACCACGGCGTCGATGCCGTGGAGGAACTCCGGCGCATGCTGCCATTCGTCGCGTCGGTCCATCTCAAAGATACCGATGGCGGCTTCCGCTCCTGGCATTTTCCCGCCCTGGGCCGCGGTATCGTAAACTTCCGCGGCGTGTTCGAACTTCTGGACCAGGCCGGCTTTACCGGGCCGTGCACGCTGGAAATAGAAGGCATCGAAGGCGAAGAAAAGACTGAACGCCTCGTTTGCGATCGCATGGCCGAGTCGATCGGTTACCTGCGCGGGCTAGGTCGCCTGTAATAAATGGCGCGCGCCGCCGCGCCTCGCCGCAGCTCGTCTCCCGTGGTGGCGGGAACCCGTCAGAGCACAATCCCAGAAATGCTTCCGGTTGACCGCTGGACCGCTTACGCCGATTCGTGCAAGATGAACCCTTTGCCGGCCGACGGGCAATTCAGGAGCACTTGTGGGTCACGTGACAGAACCGAGTTTCGGGTCGGAACGCCAACCAGCCAAACGCCCCACAGAGCCAACCGGACGCATAACGCCCCGACGGCCTGAAGATGGCGCGCCAGCGGACGGCGCAACGCGAATATCGGACGCCCTTGGTACCGGAACTGAGCAGAGCCCGGCCTCGCTGAACGCCGCGTCGCCGCCTCCCGTGGCCGACCGGCCTGCCGCAACTGCGCCACCGCCGGCCCATCCGCCGACGCCAGCCCATACGGCGGCGGCGACAGCGGTTCCGGCCAGCGCCCCTGCCCCCGCACCGGCCAAATTCCAGCCGCCGGAATGGGCCCAGCACGCAATCTGGTATCAGATCATGCTGGACCGCTTCCGGAACGGTAATCCGGACAACGACCCCGACCGCGTGCGCCCTTGGACCAGCGAATGGTTCACGCCCTCGCCATGGGAAGGCCGGCACGGCCGCGAGTTCTACGAATCGGCCTACCGCCGCTATTACGGCGGCGACCTGGACGGGCTGGAGCGGCAGCTACCCTATCTGCGCGATTTGGGTGTGAACGCGCTCTACCTGACGCCAATTTTCAAGGCGGCTTCGTACCACAAATACAACCAGACCAGCTACATCCACATTGACGACCACTTTGGGACCAAAGGCGATTACGACAAGGTGGCCGCACAGGAGGATTTGCTCGATCCGTCCACCTGGCAGTGGACCGAGTCCGATCGGCGCTTCCTCAAATTCCTGCGCGTGGCTCACAGCATGGGGTTCCGCGTAATCATCGACGGCGTGTTCAATCACGTCGGCACCGCCCATCCGGCCTTTCAGGACGTGGTGGCCAAACGCACGGCATCACGTTACGCGCGCTGGTTCGACATCACACTCTGGGGACCACTGAGTTACCGTGGCTGGTGGGACCATGCGGAGTTGCCGGTATTCAAGAAAGCGCCGGAGGGCTACGCCGCGCCTGAGGTAAGGCAGCACATATTCGACATTACGCGACGCTGGATGGCCCCGGACGGCGACGTCAGCGCGGGCATCGACGGCTGGCGCCTCGACGTGCCCAACGAGGTGCCGCTGCCCTTCTGGCTGGAGTGGTGCCCGTTCGTGCGTTCCATCAACCCGCAGGCGTACATTACCGGCGAGCTGTGGCGACGGGCGGATGAGTGGCTCGACGGGCGCTCGTTCGATGCGGCGATGAATTACGAGTTCGCGCGGGCGGTGGTGGCCTGGGTCTTCGACCGGCGGCAGAAGATTTCGGTACACGAGTTCGATCGCCGCCTGGCGGAACTGCGGCAGGCGTATCCGCCAGCCATCACGCGCGTCGTCCAGAATTTGATGAACAGTCATGACACCGACCGCCTCGCGTCGATGGCGTTCAATCCCGACCGGCCGTACAACGAGCTGAACCGTCCGCAGGCGGAAGGCGTGCACTACAACAACGCCAAGCCCTCGGCTGATGCGTACGCGCGGGCGCGGCTGGCGGCGTTCATCCAGATGACGTACATCGGCGCGCCAATGATCTACTACGGCGACGAAGTCGGCATGTGGGGCGCGGCCGACCCGACCTGCCGCAAGCCGATGTTATGGAAAGACCTCGAGCCGTACGAGCGGCCCGAGGAGAACCATGTGATGGACGAGCAGCTCGAGCATTACCGGCGGATTATTGCGCTGCGCAACGCGCACCCGGTGCTGCGGACGGGGGCGTTCGAGACGTTGCTGTGCCACGACCAGGCCGACGTGTGGGCCTTCCTGCGCGGCGACGGAGGCGAGCAGGCCGTGGTGGCCATCAACGCTTCGCACGAGTCCCGCATTATCGCCATACCGCTGCCCGCCGGCTCGCCGGAGCATTGGAACGTCGTCTATGGAACGCCGCGCGTGGTGCAAGTGAGCAACGGCGCGCTGCCGGTCGAAATCCCGCCGCTGGACGGAATCGTTCTGTCGGCCCGTACGGACAAAGCCGGAATCTAGCCGGCCTTCACACCAATGCCAGCTTCTGCTTGAAGTGGTGGTAGTACAACCCCAGGGCGCGCATGGCGATGATGGTCAGGTACACATCGGCCAGCGCGATAAGCGCCGGATACACCACAATACGAGTGACGTTGGCCTCACTGGTGTCCGGCAGGCTTCGGCCGAGCGCCATGCCCATCACAATGCCAACCGCCGCCGCGGCGTAAACGGTGAGCAACACCAACGCATACGCTGGAACCGTGCGGACGAGCCCCCGGGCCATCGTTCCGAAGCGGAATGCCGCCGGCGCGCCTCCGACCGCCGTGGCCAGCACCAATATCGGCCACACCGTCAATCCTACCGCCAGCAGAGCCAATGCGACCATTGGCGCGGCGCCGCCATCTGCGCTGCCGACAGCGGCGAGATATATGTTGAGCGGCCCCACGCCCGGCCCGACTCCCTGCGCGTAGTCAAGTGAACCGCCGCGCGCCAGTATCACCGCCGCCACGTAGATTATGGCCGGGAGCAGCGCACCCAGTTGTGTCAGCACCATCTTCAGCAGCGGCACGAGCACGTCGTCCACGAAACCGGACCCGAACGTGAACGTCGGCAGCTCGGCCTTGCCGTCAGTCGCGTTGACGGCGGTATTGAACTGAAACGAGAGGTACCAGCCGTTGATAATCGCCCAGATCGCCAGGCCGACCGGCGCACAAATCAGAAACGACCACAGCCCGGGCTTGGCGATCGTCAGAAGGAACCAGGCAATCAGGAACGGGGGGAGGTTCACCGGCCGCACTGGCGCCCACAAGCAGCTTGCCAAGTCGCGTATGAATGGGCCCCACACGCCCGGCGCGGCCTCCTGCTTCTCCTCGGCCTCGCCGCGAAGGCGAACGCCTTTCTCGGCCTTGGCGGTGCGCTGCGGTTTATCGACTCGCAGACGGACGGTGGAGCCTTCGCCTGGCGGAGTAATGGCCGTGAGTGAGAGCCGGCCGCTATCGGGGGGTGGTTCTGGAACCTGGAATGGCTGGCCGCACTTCTTGCACTTGGCGCGGCGGCCGGCGACTTCATCGGGTACCTTGTAGCGGGCGTGGCAGGCCGGGCATTGGGCGATCAGCATGTGGTCTCCCTGAGGGCGGTTTCGGGTACGGCGAGCCGCCTTCGCAATTGTCATGATGGTGCCAGCCTGGAATTTGTGCAATCGGCCAGCCGGAAGGCCTGCCGGCGGCAGGTCGGATTGGACAGGCCGGGCCGATATAACGAAGCGCCGCGAACGGCCGGTTTCCGGGCGCATGCCTTGGATAAAGCTGAGAGATTTTTCCGGCCCTGCCTGGACCGATGCTGGGCCCCAGTAGCCTCCCCGCCGGGCGACCCCGGAAACTCCTCAGATTTCTTTGCCCTGGCCCGGCAACGTATCGTATGGTTTGGTTGCGGACCGTTTACCCCTCCGCACGGAGCATGCGCATGTTTACTCCACGCCATATTGCTGCCCTGCGACGGTTTGGGCAGGAGGATGACGGGCCGACGGCTACCGAATATGCGGTCCTGCTGGCACTGATCGTGTTAGTGATCCTTACAGCCATCGTGCCGATCGGCACGAGCGTAAACGACGCGTTCCGGTTCATGGTCAGCCAGTTGGGCGGCTAACTACGCGCAGCGCATGAAAAGGCCCAGCCCCGTGGCGGCCGACGCTTGCGTCGGCCGAACGGAGCCGGGCCTGATCGCATTTCCAAAGCGGTTTACGCCCGCGGGTGCGCTTCGTCGTAGGTTTTGCGGACCCGCTCGCCACTCAGGTGCGTGTAAATCTGGGTCGTGCTCAGGCTCTGGTGGCCGAGCATTTCCTGCACGCTTCGCAGGTCCGCCCCGCGCCGCAGCATATGCGTGGCGAAACTGTGCCGCAGCGTGTGCGGGCTGACGGACAGATCCAGTCCCGCCTCCAGCAGATATTTGTCCAGCTTACGGCGAACGCTGCGCGTGCTTAGCCGCCGGCCGTGCTTGTTGATGAACAGCGCCTCGGCGTCGAAGTTCCCGGAGCGCGAATCGTTGCGCCGCATGTCGAGGAAGTGCAGGATGGCCTGCACCGCCCCGGGGCCGAGTGGAATCATGCGCTGCTTCTTGCCCTTGCCGCGCACGCGGATCACGCTCGTGTCCAGCAGCACGTCGGATACATCCAAAGCTACCAGTTCGCTCACGCGCAGGCCGGTCGAATAGAGCGTCTCCAGCATGGCTCGGTCGCGCGCCCCCAGCAGCGTCGTGGTGTCCGGATTGGACAAGAGCCGCTCGATCTGTTCGATCTCCAAGCACTTGGGCAAACGCTTGTCCTGCTTGGGAGTGCGGATGGGCGCCACCGGATTGCTGGACAAGTAGGCCCGCCGCACCAGGAATTTGTAGAAGCTGCGCAGCGTCGCGAGTTTGCGCGCCACGGTGCTCTTGCAGTAATTCTTCTCGCGCAGCTCGGAGAGAAACCCACGTACAACGTCGGTGTCCACTTCCAGCAAACGCCGGTTCATGGCCTCGCCGCCGATTTCTGCCGTGGCCGGAAGCCGCTCCGCCGGGCCGTTGTTGCCGCCGGTGCTGACGTCGTGCGGCGCGCACTTCTGACCGACCAAATACTGGCAAAACTGGGCCAGATCCGCCGTGTAACACTTGGAAGTGTGTGGCGAGAAGTGCCGTTCGGCACGGAGGTAGTTGATGAACTGCTGAATCAGACTTGCTTGTTCGTCCATAGTGCTGCCATCGCTTCCGGCGTGCGGTCCCCAGTTTTGCTGTACTACAACATCGTTCTGCATGGTGCTTCTCTCGATCTATCGTCACGGACGCAACCAGTCTCCGAGTCAATCGACCGGCCCAATCGGAGGCTGATCGCCGCGGCGTCTAGCCAGTCAAAGGCGCTATCGGGGTCGTTTGCGAGCTCAAGCAGCGCGGTCACAAGCTCGGCTTCACGCCCCTCCGCGTAACGAAAAACGAAACGCTCCCGGCCCTTGACCAGTACTATCGATCTGCGCAACCTGTTCATAGCCGCGCCTCGGCTGCAGAAACCGCCCATTCAGACTTTTCTACAGCTAATATCGATCTGATCAGGGACCAGCAACAGTAGCGAACGTAGAGTTCCTGCGATTTTATGTACCGCTGCCAGCCGTACGGACTCAAGTGTCCGTCGCGCCGGCGGGCAAAGCTCTTGACCTCGTCACGTACTTCTTCGTGAGCGGCATCGAACACCCTCTGGAGCTGAGTCTGCGGCCCCGTCGGAATGACCGATAACGCCGCCGCGGTTTCGCATGCGTTGGAATCCGGGCGTAACGCCGTTTGTCCGTCGGCCGACAGCGGCGCGTCAGGAACGGCGTACCACTGCATGATCAACCCGACTACCGGCGGGTCGTATGGCCGATACTCCGTAACTGCTGTCACCAGCGTGGCTTGCGCGCCAAACCGTCGAGCCAATTCCACAGCTTCAGCCGGGCTCTCAACACGCGTTGTGCCTCGTTCGGCAAGCGCCGCGAGCACGAGATTGACCGGCACCACCCCAATGCCTGGGAATCCGACCGCCTCAGAGGCCACGGCGTCGGTCACCTTCAGCGTGTCAAACTCGGTTGAGTTGCTGAGGTTCAGAACCGGCGCGACAACAATTACCTGCCGCGGCGGAATGGGCTTGTGCGGTTGATGAGTATTGTTCCCCGGGTGCGCCGATGCGCAGCCCCCACTGACCCCCGTCGCAGCCACCAGCGCAAAGAATGCCGTGCCCATACGTATTCTGGGCTTGGTGAGCAGCATTCCGACCGACTTCCTTGCCCGGAGGCTCGCGCGTCGCATAATCTTACACGAGTTCCAGGCGTCCGGTAAGATGTCTCCATGCGAATATGTGTGAACCAGTCCCCTCCGAGTGGGACTAATTTGAGGCGGTTTGCTACAACACCTGTCTGGATCTGAGTCCAGAACACCCGTCGGCCGCAGCATCCGCTCAATAGCGTTCGTCACGATCCTGGCTTCTTTTGGGTCAATTTACTACCAAACGGCTCTCAAATACTGCCCGTTCGCGGCCGAACGAGTCGAACCTGGGTATTTCGAGAATCCAAGTACTGTGCTCGCCGCCAACCTGGTTATCGGCACACAGCCTCGGTCGGTTGAGTGTTGGGGGGGGTTGACCAGAATTCGGGGCGCTGCTTCGAGGGGCCGGCTTGACGCAGCGCTTCCAGGACCGTTTCGCCGCTGGGCATTTCAGGCAACACGATCGGTTCGTTCGGCTTGTACGCCGGAATCATTACGTAGGTCGGCACGCCTGACCTGCCGTGCTGCCGAAGCTCCTCCTGTATCTCCGAATCCTTGGTCGTAAAATCCACGCGAATTGGGTAAACGCCGAACTTCGCAAACTGGGCCGCGACCTCCTGGCTGTTGAGCACGACAGCTTCAATGGTTTTGCAGTTCGGGCACCACTCGGCCGTATAGTCCAAGAAAACCGTGTTGCCCTCCGCTGCCAGCCGTTGGGCCATTCCCGGCTTCCATTCCTGCCAAGGGATCCGCTCCACGCGCGGCGAGAAGACCCAGAAGCTCAGGAAACCGCCGCCGCCCGCGAATAGCAGCGCCAGGCTCCAGTGAGCAGCCCAACGGCCGGTGCCGTCGCTCAGGCGGATTCTTCCGATCAGCCAGCAGCCGAAACCGATGGCGCAAATCAGGCCCAGCGTGCCCTGAAGCGTGGCATGGTCGATCATCTTCATCAGTATCGAGAGCAGCCACACTACAACGGCGATCAGCAGGAAGCCGACCACCTGCTTGAACGTCACCATCCAAGGTCCCGGTTTCGGCAGAAATCTGAGCCAGCTCGGGAAAGCCGTCAGCAGCAGATACGGCGTAGCCAACCCCGCGCCGACCACCATGATTCCGGCGCCGGCCAGATACGGGTTGGGCAACTGCAACAGGACGCCGACCGCGGTGCCCAGCAACGGCGCGACGCACGAAGTCGCCAACAGCGTCGTGAGGATGCCGTTCATGAATGCGCCCACGTAGCCACCGCGGGCGGCCGCCTCGCCGGCGGCGCTGGTAATCCTGCCGGGCAGGCTTATTTCGTAAACGCCCAGCAGACTGAGGGCGAACGCGAACACGACCGCGACCAGGCCGATCAGGAACTCGGGGCGCTGCATCAAGCCGCCCCACGCCAGACCGGCATAAACCATCAAAATCGCGAGCAGGAGAAAGCTGGCCATAATGCCGGCCGTGTAGGCCAGGCCCATGCGGAAGATGCGCCCGCGCTGCTCATGTGCCTGCTGCACGAAGCCAAAAATTTTGAGCGAGATCACCGGCAGCACGCAGGGCATCACGTTCAGAATGGCCCCGCCTGCGAACGCGGCCAGGAAGACCCACAGCAGATTCGGCGGAATCGCAGTCGTACCCGCTCTTGAGGGCGACGCCGCGGGCGAGGCTTCGCCTACTTCGCCTAGTTTGGCGAGTATGGGATCCGTGCTCGCAACCGCCGGCGCGCCGGCAGGGACGACCTCGAATTCGATGTAGCCTTCGGCCAGGTTGCTGGGAAAGCAGATGCCGGTGTCCGCGCAGACCTGGTACTCGAATAGCGCTCGTAGCCGGAGTTTCTTCGGCTCGAAGTCCTGTTCGACTTCAAAGGGCGCCTGGATCACGAAATCGCCCCCCAGTTCACGCACTTTTCCGAGCTCCGGGTATTCCTTGACGTACGGCTGCGGCCAAACCTGGTCGAGGAATTTCAGGCCGCCGACGTGTTCGATGTACAACCGCGATGGGATCAGCCCCTCGACTCCTGGGTCGCGGTCCTGTATGTGATGTCCGGACTTGACGCGGACGGCGGCGACAATCGTGCCGCGTTCACCCACCGGCAGTTGTGTGTGCGCGGCCAACACCCGGCTTCCCGCGATGTTGTCCGCCTCTGAAAACTGCTGGGGCAGGTTGCGCCGGGCGTCTTCGAAAAGCTGCTGATTGGCTGGCGCCGGCGGGTCGGTCAAAACCGGCAAAACCGCGGTCGCCTCGGCTTCGGCCGGGACGCACAGCCCCTTGCAGGCCAAGGCGCTGGCGGTGGCCTTCAGCGTCAGGGGTCCGGCCGGAGTATCGGGCGCGACGCGCACCTTCGTCAGCATCACTACGGGGCTTTCCAGCCCAAGAAACTCCTGTTTCAGCTCTCCCTCAGCGATGGTTGACCATGTTGGGGCGGGAAACCGCAGCTCACCGACCGTCACGCCCTTTGGCAGCTCGAATTCGACTTCCGTCGGCAGGCCGGTGTCGAGGATCAGCGGGTGATAGATTTTCCAGCCCGGAGCAAAGCGCAGCTCGATCGCCAGGTCGGCCTCTCCGCCGGGTTGGACCGAAGTCTGCGCGAAGCTTAGGCGGGCCTGAAAACCCGGACCGGAATCCGGTGCGGCTGCGGGTTCAAACGCAGTCGCAGAAGGCAGGCCCGAGGAAAGCGCGGCCTCGAGTGCCGAGCCCGGTGAAGGCGCGAACGGGGCCACGGGGTTGGCAGAAGGTGCGGTTTGGAATAACGCGATGAGTGGCGCGAGCAGAACAGCTACCAACATTCAGACATCTCTCCGTTACCCTCGTCGTGTTGGGTGGGGCCTGAATTCCCGCCACCTTATCTTGAATTCAGCTCGCGGGTGCTCGAGATTATAAGCCCATCGCGGGCCAACTGAACACCCTGTAAGCAGTACATTATCAGAATCGTAAGGTTGCGGCGGCGCGAACTTTTTTCGAGGATTTCGCGGAGGGCAAAGCTCCGCTTTGCCTGAAAAGCCTCTTTACGTGCCGCGCAACTCGGTCAGGATTCCCTTACAAGCCGCCGCGCACGGCGGAAAATCGCGTCGAACATCTGCTCGGTCAGGCGCCCGGTGAAAGTGTTCTGCTGGCTGGGATGGTACGAGGCCAAGAGCACGCGGCCTTCTGGCAGCGCGAATTCGGCCCCGTGACGAAACGGGCCCGGGCGCACGGTTAGACGGCGGGCCGCGTTCACCCATGCCACGCCGCCCAGCGCCACCAAGACGCGCCAGGGTACGCGGCGCAGCGTTTCATCCAGATAATCGGAACAGTTTCGGATTTCTTCGGGCAGCGGGCGGTTTTGCGGCGGCGCGCAGCGGATCACGGCCGTGACAAACGCGTTCTCCAGCTCCAGGCCGTCATCTATGCTCGTGGCGGTTGCTTGGTTCGCGAAGCCGGCACGGTGCAAAGCCCGGAAGAGCCAATCGCCGCTGCGGTCGCCCGTAAAGAGCCGGCCGGTACGATTTCCACCGTGGGCGGCCGGTGCAAGGCCCATGACGAGCAGCCGCGCGGCCGGGTCGCCGAAGTTCGGCACGGGCCGGCCCCAGTAGGTCTGCTCGCGGAAGGCGGCGCGGCGCAGCTCGGCGATGGTTCGACAGTATTCGCGCAAGCGCGGGCAGCGCTCGCAATCAATAACGCGTTGGTTCTGCCGGCGAACCCAAGGCGGCCAGGCCGGATCGAGATAGTAAGAACGAACTGGCTTGCTCTGGGCAGTCAACCGGCGACTTCCTTGGCCTGCTCTGAGCGCTCCAACGCACCGGATTCGCGGAGGCTCAGGCTAAGCAACTGCCACGGGTCCAGAAGAAACGCCACGC
>JAGPEO010000327.1 GCA_018056925.1 Phycisphaerae bacterium | reverse complement strand
ATCTCGTCGCGCTGTAGCATGGCCCGCTTGGCGCGGGTGATTGCGTGCGGCGAGCCGGGTTCCATCAGCTTGAACCAGCGCTGCAAGGCGGCGTCAAGCTCTTCGGCGGTCGGCACGACTTCATCAACCAGGCGCACGCGCTGAGCTTCTTCGGCGCTGATCGGCGCGCCGGAGAAGACCATCCGCCGCGCTTGCGGATCGCCGACGATCTTGCTTAGTCGCTGCGTGCCGCCCCAACCGGGAATCAGCCCCAGCGTCGTCTCCGGTAGACCGATCTTGGCGGTCGCGACCATCAGGCGAAAATCGCAGGCCAACGCCAGCTCGCAGCCGCCGCCCAAAGCGTGCCCGTTGATGGCGGCAAACGTAATCTGCGGCAGGGCGGCGATGGCGTTGAAGACGTTGTGGCCGCTGGCCGCGAAGGACCGCCCGCGGTCCTCGGTGAAGTTGGCCATCTCGGCGATGTCCGCGCCGGCCAGGAAGACCTTACCGTGCCCGCGAAAGACGACGTAGCGCACGCGGTGGTCCTCGGCCACGCGCTGCACCAGCACGCCCAGATTGCCGATGACGCGCGAGGAGAAGATGTTGACGCCGGTCTCCGGCGTGAAGCAGATCGTGGCGACCCGCCCCTCCTTGGTCAGCTCGACTTTGGTAGTGGATTTTTCATTTGCCATAATGGTAGAACCCTCTTCCTGACTTACGCCCCAGCAGTCCGGCGCGCACCATGGTCCGCAGCAGCGGGGCCGGCCGATAACGGTCTTCCCCCAGATCGCGGTGCAGCACTTCCATAATGTTTAAGCAAACGTCGAGACCGATCAGGTCAGCCAACGCCAGCGGGCCCATCGGGTGGGCCATGCCGAGCTTCATCACTTCGTCAATCGTGTTCGCGTCGGCCACGCCATCGGCGTAGCAGCCGATTGCCTCATTGATCATGGGCATGAGAACCCGGTTGCTGACGAAACCGGGATGATCCTTCACGCGGTGCGGCGTTTTGCCCAGGTCTTTGGCGAGATTCATCGTGAACTCGACCACCGGCTCGGCCGTCTTCAGACCGACGACGACCTCGACGAGCTGCATCATCGGCACCGGGTTGAAGAAGTGCATGCCGATGAACATCTCCGGGCGGCCGCTGGCGGCGGCGAGTTCGCTGATGCTAATACTGCTGGTGTTGCTGGCGAAGACGACGTCCGGCGGGACGACCTTGGCCAGTTCGGCGTACAGGGCGCGCTTAGTCGGCACGTCCTCGAAGATGGCCTCGACGATCAGGTCGGCGTCCTTCATATCTGACAAGCCCGCCGGCTTGAGGTTGGCCTTGGCAGCCCCGGCCGCGTCGGCGGTCAGCTTGCCTTTCTCGACGAACTTCGAAAGCGATTTGTCTATGGTCTTGAGCGCCCGCTCGACTGCGCCGGGCACGGCATCGTACATGAGCACCTTCCGCCCCGCTTGGGCGAAGACCTGAGCGATACCGCAGCCCATTGTTCCAGTGCCGATCACGGCGACGGTCTTGAC
The DNA here is from genome assembly GCA_018056925.1 of Phycisphaerae bacterium. GTDB lineage: Bacteria > Planctomycetota > Phycisphaerae > UBA1845 > Fen-1342 > JAAYXS01. Next base: position 2,802 of record JAGPEO010000327.1, on the reverse strand, counting down.
ATTTGTGCGAAAATTCACGAGCAGTCTCCTCCAACGCGTTTGGGGTTCAATCCGCCGGGGCGCGTGTTTGCTCCGCACAGCGCCCTTCGAGCATTCAGGAGCGGCCTATCCGTGGACACGCCGCGAAGACCAGACGCCGGCCGCGATGGTCAGTATGACCCAGCCGCGAACGGAACTGGCGTGAGCACAATACTCAGCAACCCCAGACTGACCAGCAGCGCGGCAGCGGCAGAAGCGCCCAGCCGACTGTACAGCGCCTCCCCGGCCAGCCCCGAGGCACGTTCGGCCCGTGCGGCGCTCACGTATCCCAGCCACGCGGCCCGTAAGTCGCCGGCCGCTACACCATTTCCACGGCCATGGCCACCGCATTCCCGCCGCCCAAGCACAATGCCGCGACGCCGCGCTTGGCCTTCTGCGCCTTCAATATGTGCAGCAGCGTGACCAGCACGCGGGCGCCGCTGGCGCCGATCGGGTGACCCAGCGCGATCGCGCCGCCGTTGACGTTCACATTCTCGCCACTGAGTTCGAGGCCCCGCACGCCCGCGATCGTCTGTGACGCAAACGCCTCGTTCAGCTCGAAGAAATCCACCTGGTTCAGCGACCAACCGGCTTTCTGGCAGGCCATGCGCACCGCGACCGGCGGCGTGAAGAACAGGTCGCGCGGCGGACCACCGGCCGTGGCTATGCCGACGATCCGCGCCATCGGCCCCATGCCGCACTTCTTGAGGCCCCTTTCACTGGCCACCACTACCATCCCGGCCCCGTCGGAAAGCTGCGACGAGTTGCCGGCCGTTACAGTGCCGTCTTTTTTGAATGCCGGCTTGAGCGCCGAGAGGGCCTCCACCGTCGTATCCGCCCGGAACGTCTCATCAACCGAAAGAAAGCCCTTATTCCGCGGCAGCTCGATGGGAACGATCTCCTCCTTGAACTTGCCGGCCTGCGACGCCGCCGCCGCCCGCTGCTGGCTGCGCACCGCCCACTCGTCCTGCTCGCGGCGCGTGATGCCCGCTTTCTCGGCCGTGTAGTCGGCCAGTTCGCCCATGGCCTCATTCGTGTAAGCGTCGGTCAGCCCGTCGTGCAGCATTGAATCGATGGCTTCGACGTGACCGAACTTACTGCCGGCCCGCATGGAGCGGATTACGTACGGCGCCTGGCTCATGCACTCGATGCCGCCGGCCAGCACGAGGTCGGCATCACCGGCGCGGATCGCCATATCGGCGAACATGACCGATTGCAGCCCGCTGCCGCACATCTTGTTGAGGGTACAAGTCGAAATTTTGTCGTGAATGCCGGCCCCCAGGGCCACCTGCCGGGAAGGTATCTGCCCGCAGCCGGCCTGCAACACCTGCCCGATGTAGACTTCATCAAAGGCGCTGCGGTCGGCCTTGGCATAGTCCAGCAGTGCTTTGGCGACCTGGCTCCCAATCTGGGCCGCGCTCAGCGGCGAAAGACTGCCCAGGAACTTGCCTATGGGGCTGCGCTTGCCGGCGACGATGTACGCGTACTCTTTGGCCATGAGTTTACCTCGTTACCCATTGGGGGTCGTTCAGGATCTGTCGTGCGATCACGAGCCTCTGAATTTCACTGGTACCCTCGTACAGCTCTGTTATTTTAGCATCCCGCAGCAGGCGTTCCGCGGGATAATCCTGGCAATAGCCATAGCCGCCATAGACCTGGAGCGCGGCATTCGTGACCCGGCTCGAGGCTTCGCTCGCGTACAGTTTCGCCATGGCCGCTTCGGCACTGTATGAAATCCGCAAGCTCGGATTCTTCTCGTCCATGTAGCGCTGCTTCATCCAGCCGCCGCGGTACATCAGCGCTCGCGCCGCGGCGATCCAGACAGCGCTGTCCGCCAGCTTCCACTGAATGGCCTGGAGATTGCAGATCGGGGCGCCGAACTGCACGCGCTCTTTACTATAGGCCGTTGCCGCCTCGAGCGCCGCCTGCGAAATGCCCACCGCTTGGGCCGCCACGCCCAGCCGCCCGCCATCCAGCGTTGCCAGCGCTATCGGCAACCCGCGGCCGCGCTCCCCCAGCAGGTTTTCGCGTGGAATCAGGCATTCCTCGAACACCAGTTCGGTAGTGCTGCTGGCGCGAATGCCCATCTTCTTTTCGACTTTGCCAATGCTGCAACCCGGCGTGTTTTTCTCCACGATGAATGCGGACATACGCCGTTTGGGATTGTCGGGGTCGGTCACTGCGAAGAGAACGATCACATGCGCCTGAACGCCATTGGTGACGAAACTCTTCGTTCCGTTGATCAGCCAGCCCCGGTCCGTTTCAATCGCCATGCAGCGGGCCGCTCCCGCGTCGCTGCCGCTGCCCGGCTCCGTCAAGGAGAAGCAGCCGATCCACTCGCCCCGCGCCAGCTTGGGCAGAAACTTGCGCTTCTGGTCCTCATTGCCAAAATTGAGGATCGGGTCGACGCACAGCGAGTGATGGGCCGAGACCAGAATGCCCGTGGCACCGCAGGCGCGCGACAGCTCCTCCACGGTCATCAAATACGTCGGAATGTCCTGCCCGGTCCCGCCATACTGTTCGGGAACATAGGTCCCAAACAACCCCATTTCCCCAAGCATCTCGATCAAGCCGTCTTCGAACCGGCCCTCGTGATCGCGCTGCTCGGCCTTGGGGGCGATTCGCTCGTTGCAGAAACTGCGCAGCATGTCGCGCATCTGCCGCTGGTCATCATCGAAGCGAAAATCCACGTTAGGACCTCGTTGCTGGCCCGCGACGGGCCATACCTGCCTTGGTGCTCAACTACTCACTCAGTCGACTCACTGCTTGGGTAATAGTTATTAG
>JAGPEO010000025.1 GCA_018056925.1 Phycisphaerae bacterium | reverse complement strand
AAATGGCTACTGGCGAACATTCCGACCCCGGCGGCCTTGACGGACGCGAAGCGGCCTACCAGGCCGTGCTGGCCGTGTTGCGCGGCCGGGGCTTTGCGAGCGAGGTCATTCGGACGCTGCGAACCAAGCAAAGTCTGACGGCGCGCGACGCCGGGTTCGCGCTGGATGTCGCGCTCGGCGCAATCAGGCACATCTTCACGCTCGACCATGTGCTGGCGGCAGTCGGCCACGTCGACAAGCGCCGCACGCGCCCGGAACTGCGGGCGATCCTCTACACAGCCGCCTACCAGGTCATCTGGATGGATCGTGTGCCGGTCTTCGCGGCCGTGAATGAGGCCGTCAAGCAGGCCCACCGCCACGTCGGCGGTCGCGGGCCTGGCGTGACCAACGCCGTGCTGCGGAACCTGACGCGGTGCCTGGCCACTCGTCAGGTTGAATGGGAGCGTTTGAATCCCGCGCACATTCGCACAGACTGGCGCAACGCCACGGCCTTCACGCGTCCCGTTCTGCCCGATCCGGCCGACCTCAAAATCCACCTGGCCGCTGCGACCGGCGAACGCCCGGCCCGCTATGCGGCGTTGCGGAAGTGCTTTGGAGCAGAAGCCGCCGAAGCCATCGCGTGGGCCGCACAGGCGGTGCCGGTCACTGTCGTGCAGCGCAACCGGCTACGCATCAGCGCGGATGACTTCCAGAAGCGCATGCGGGCTTTAGCAACAAGCGCGGCCGATGAAGAAGCGGACGCTCACACCGGGGCGCGGGCTGCGAGCGGTCTGCAACAGATGGAGCTAACGCCTGATGCGGCGTTCCTGCCGGCATCGGCGCACTTATCCGAGATTCCGCTGTTCGCCGAGGGCCTCGCGCTGGTTCAGGACCCGACTGCACATTCTGCAGCCCTGCTGGTTGAAGCCTGGCCGACCGAACGTGTGCTGGACCTCTGCGCCGCGCCGGGCGGCAAGTCCGCCGTGCTGGCGATTGAGATGGAGAACCGCGGCGAAGTCGTCGCTTGCGACAGTTCGCCCGAGCGTCTGGAGCTCGTGGCGGAGAACCGCTCACGACTGGGATTGACGTGCATAACGCCACGCCCGGCCCCCACCCGCAAGCGCGATGACCTGGGCGAATTCGACGCGGCGCTCGTCGACGTCCCCTGCTCCAATACCGGCGTCGTCGCCCGCCGCCCCGAGGCTCGCCTCGGCCTCACTAGTGAGAAGCTCGCCTCGCTCATCAAGACGCAGCGAGAACTGATCGAAACCGCGGCCCGCCATATCCGCCCCGGCGGCCGTTTGGTTTACAGCACCTGCAGCATCGAGCCGGCAGAGAATCAGCAGGTGGTAGCTTGGTTCCTGGCCCGTCATCCGCATTGGCTGCTGGACCGCGAGCAAACGACGTTGCCCGCCTGGGGGCCGCGGCTGGCCGATTGGCGCGACGGCGGCTACGCCGCGCGACTCCTCCGCCGGGCAGATTGATCCGCAGCTCCCGGTATGCCGGCTGTTCCGGACCCCCGGATCAAGGCCTGGCGGGAAGGAGCATGGCGGCCAAGTCTTCGGAAGCGCTGGCGAGTTTCACCGGCCGTGCGGGAACGCCGACAACCGTCGCCATGCTGGGGACATCGGCGGTGACCACGGCACCGGCGCCGGTGATTGATTCGCAGCCGATCGTAACCTTTGGAACGACCGTCGCGCCGATGCCGACGAAGGCGCCGGACTCCACCTTAACCCGTCCGCCGATGCGTACACCGGGGCAAATGTGGACCCCCTCGCCGAGCATCGTCTGATAATCTACGACACAGCCGGTATTCAAAATGACCGAATCGCCAATTTGGCAACGGTCGCACACGACGACTCCGGCGCAAATCACGTCGTTTCGCCCAAGCGTGACGGTTGAGGCCAGCGTGGCCGCCGGATGAACCGCATTGACGAGCGGAATACCCGCGGCATCCACTTGGCGTGCCAGGCCGCGGCGCGTGCCGTTGTCGCCGATGGCGATGATGACGCCCTGGATGTCGAGCTCACGGGCGAATTGTTCGAGGTCTTCAATCGTCCCGTATACCGGCAGGCCGTCGACCCGGCGGCCAATCATGTCGCGGTTGTTGTCGAGGTAGCCGACGACCTGATAGTTTGCGGCCTGTAGCAGGATGTCGAGAACGACGCGCCCGTGTCCGCCAGCGCCGAGAATGAGGATGCGATCGCGGCGGCTCGGGCTGTTTCGGGCAGTATTCGGCATGCCGTGGTCCCGTTCCAATCAAGGGCGCTTATTGCCAGACGAACTTTCGCCAACGGTCTTGTGAATCGTGGCCGAACGCGGCGAGCGCAACCGTCCTATCGGAAAACAGGGAGGGAACGATCCCGTCGGCGCCTCGAATAGCGCACTTGGGAGCGGTTTTGCCCATTCGGGCGAGCGTCCCGGGCACGGCCGAAAGAACCGAGCGTGCGTGAGCCGATAAACAGTGGCGGGAAGCCCAGACGAGGATTGTGAACTGTCTGGCCGCGCCCGACGTAAGTTGTTTGCCGTGCGCTGAATAGGCTTGGGATTGTCGCCCTGCCCGTTTGACAACTTTCGGGTAACGCCAGTAAATTGCCCAGTTCCTCGAGCGAGTCCGAGGGCGTGATCATTCAGCCTTAAGCCGAAGATGAAACTCGAGTTGGACCGGATAACTATCGGCACCAGCGCGAGCGGAGGAATGCGGAATGGATTACAAGCCGGCGCTCGGAGCAGCCTTCCGCCTGGCCGCATGCTTCGGGTTGCTGCCGGCGCTCACTGGCTGCGCGCTGCTAAACGGCTTTTTGGACCCGACCGCCGTTGGGCATTTTCCGGTTGATTCGGAGGAGCGCTGTATTCGGCGCGTCCTTACGCCGCGTGAGCCGCCGCTGGGATTGGCAAATGCAGAGGAGCCCACAGCGGCCGACCTGGTGCCGCACTTTGATGACTACCGCGTGACGGCGGGCGACGTGGTGGCCATCGTAATCCCGGATCTAAACACTCCAGGGCAGGTCGAACAGGTCGTTGTCGAAGTCAGCTTCAGCGGAAACATACGCGTTCCGCTGCTGGGTTCCGTCAAGGTAGTTGGGCTATCCGAGCCCGAAATCGAAGCCGAGTTGAACGCGCGTTATCGCGAGGCCGGGTTGCTCCCCCAACCTGACGTGCGCGTGTATGCCCAGACGCGTCGCGCGCGCACCTTCTACGTTCGCGGAGCGGTCGGCGCGCCCGGCCAATATCAGATCACCGTTCCCGACATGCGGTTGTTGGACATAGTCGGGGTCATTCAGGATATTGGCGCCACCGTTACGAAGTTCTACGTGATCAGAAAGCAGCGTGACGGGGCAGGCGCGGTTTGTCCCACGCCGGTGCTTCCGCCGGGCGAGGGGTATCGCCCCGAAGGCCTGATCCTGGAACCGCCGCCGATTGAAGAGGGTTTCCAGGTCAACTTCGCGTCGGCTGCGGGACGTGGCTGGCAACCGCCGCCTGAGCCGCCGCCGGCCGATAGTGCGCCTGCCGGTTCGCCGGCAACCGAACCGGTGATTCCGCGCTCCGAACTGGAAGCCTTGCTGGCTCCACCGGAAGCGCCGCCGCCCGTCGTCGCTGAGCCACAGCCGAAGGAAGCGCCTTTTGCTCCGCTCGTTTTCGATCCCAAGACGGGGGAGCTGATTGAAGCACCAGCGCGCCCCGCGCCCCCGGGGGAAATCGGACCGCCGGCGCGGACCGTACCGCCGGTCGCCGCACCCAGCCCGCCCTGGCCGGAGGCCCAACCCGGCGATTTTGACTGGGAGAACATCCCGGAACTGGAGTTGGAGCAGCGGGTGATCGAGATCGACGCGCGGGCGTTGTTTGCGGGCGATCCCGCGTACAACATCGTTATTCGCGACGGAGACGTGATCAACGTGCCGGTCCCGACGGCGGTGTACTACCTGATGGGTGAAGTAGCGCGCCCGGGCGTTTACGCCTTTAACGGCCGCGATATCACGATCAAGCAGGCGCTGGCCAGCGCCGGTGGATTTGCGCCGTTCGCGTGGCCGTCGCGCGCCGAGGTTATTCGGCACCAGCCGGGCTCGGACAAGCAGATCACGATTTCGGTCAACCTGGACGCGATTTTCGCGAACTTGCAGGACGATTTCTACCTGCGTGACGACGACATAGTGAACGTGGGGACGAGCATTGTAGCGCCGTTTCTGTACGTGATCCGCAATTCCTTCCGTTTCACCTACGGGTTCGGGTTTGTTTACGACCGCAATTTTGCAGACAAGGACGCATACGGGCAGAAGGTCAATCCGCAGATTACGGCGGAGGCGCGCCGCCAGAGACGAGGGTTGCCATTCTGATGAGCCAGGCCAGCGCATTGAGAACCAGCAGCGAATCGGCCCGGCTGATCAGCTTTGATCGAGCGGCCCAGGTCCGGACGGCGCTGCTGGCGGCGGCGTTTGTCGCGGTCTTCTGGGAGCAACTGGATTTCATCCCGCCAAAACTGGGAGCGCTCGTCTACCGCTGGGTCAATGACGCCGACTGGAACCATGGCCCAATCATTCCCCTGTTCAGTGCGTATCTCTGCTATCTGCGCTGGGACCAGATTCGTAGCTGCGCCGTAAAGCACGTGTGGCTCGGGCTGCCGATCATGCTGGTGGGGCTGGGATTATACACCTGCTCGCTGGCCGGCCTGCTGGTCGGCTACGCGCAGCCGCTGGGAATGATGATCTGCCTTTTGGGGATCGTTGTGTTTCTATGCGGCTTGCCGGTGCTGCGCTATGCGTGGCTGCCGTGGCTGTACCTTTTCTTTGCGATTCCGATACCGCCGCGGCAGTATTTCATGCTCACCGACCCGCTGCAAAGGCTGGCCGCGATGGTGGCTTGCGGCGTTCTGAACTTGATGCCAGGCGTGCACATCGATCGAACGGGGACGATGATTCAACCGTTTCTGAACGCCGCCCCCCTGCCGCCGCTGTCGGTGACGGATGCCTGCAGCGGCATGCGCAGTACGATGGTACTGTGTGCCCTGGGCGTGGCGGTGGCTTTCATGGCCTGGCGGCCGTGGTGGCAGCGCGTGATCCTGATCGGATCCTGCGTGCCGATAGCCACTTTCTGCAACTTCCTGCGCGTCACGAGTACCAGTATCCTCCACATTTACGTGGACCCGAAGTACGCCACCGGCACGTATCACACGGCCTTAGGCTTGGTGATGATCGTGCTGGCCACTTTCCTTTTCCTCGGCATCGGCTGGGTGCTGAACAACATCCTGATCGAGGAAGGACCCGAAGGAGCGGGGAACATGAGCGAGCCGCAACCCCGGGGGCAGACCCGGTTAAGGCATGACTAGCGCGCCGACAACCGAGCAACAGATGGCCGCGCGGCCCGCCGGCGGGCAACGCCGGTTGAGCCGGGCCGGCATTCGCTATTACATCTGCCTTTCGCTCCTGCTGGCATCGGCCGTCGGCATGCAGAGCGCCGCCAGCTATTACAAGATTTACTTTCGCAAGGAAGCGGTGCCTCTGAAGCGGCGCTTCACCGAATTGGACTGGCGCAAACTGGCCTCACGCTATCAGCCGCACCCGATTCAGCCCCGGCTATTGCCGCCTGAGCAGGAAGAAGCACTGGGGACGGAGGACTATTTGGAGCTGCGGCTGATAGATACTGAGAAGCCGGCGCGCGATCCGGCGGCGCTAGCCAACGTGTTTCTCACGTATTACACGGGGCAGCCCGACATGGTTCCGCACGTGCCGGACGAGTGCTATCTGGCGGGCGGCTATGAGCGGATCGGCTGGGCCACCGAGGAACTGCGCGTCGTTGGGGCCCGGGCCCCGGATGACCGGGTGCCGGTGCGGGTGGTGCAGTTCCAGTCGCGCAGCGGGAGCGGTGAGCCCATCTCGGTGATTTACTTTTTCAGCGTCAACGGTGAGTACCGCAATGGGCGTGAGGGTGTTCGTTTCCGCCTGGCGCGCCCCTTTGAGCGGTACGCCTACTACTGCAAGATTGAGTTGAGCTTCACTGATAATGAAAACCCGTTGCGGCCGCGGCGGGCCGACATGCAGCAGTCATTGGCGGCAGCCCAGGATCTGCTGACGAAGCTGCTGCCGGTGCTGATCGAGGATCATATCGATTGGGACCCGGCGCGCAACGGTCCGGCGCAGGCGGACGAGCGCAGCGGGTAGAAGGTGACTGGCATGGCTCGCAAACGAGTGAACAAGAATCTGGTGGCCTTTCTGACGGTCATGGGCATTCTGCTGACGGTCGTGGTGGTGTTGATTGCCACAGCCTTGAGTGCCAACCAAGATCCGGAGATTTGGGCCACGCAGGCCCGGGAGCGGCTTGCGACCGAAGAGTATCAGTTGGCGGCCGATCTGTTCGTGCGCGCTTACGCGAAAAGCAAGGACGTCAAATATCTGGTCGAGGCCGCCGACTGTTACTATCGCGCAGGCCGGCCTAACGCACTCTTCCCGCTGTTGACGACCGCCCGCAATGCCTCGGACCGAGGGGCGCCCGGACACCTCGAAGCAGTGAAAGCTTACCTGAAATACGCCTGGAACCTGGCGGAGCCCTACAGATACTGGCAGTTGGATCCCGAGTGGCGCTCCAATCTGCTGCAGTGCGCGCAGGACTTGCAGCAGGCGGACGCCGAGGATCCGCTGGGCAGCGTAACTGAGGCCGCCGCGCGGCTGGCGATGGCGGCGGAGGATCCGCAGGAGCGGGTGCAGGGCGAAGCGGCGCTGCAGCGCGCCATCAGCCTGAACGAGAATGCCCCCTGGGTGGTGCTGACGCGTATCCAGCACGAGTTGCACGAGACTGAGGCGCGCCTGGCCAGGCTGGTCCAGGAACGCGCCCCGCTCGCGGAGCGCGAGAAGCTCGAGGCGGATTTCAACCGGCAAGCCAGGGAATGGCTGAGTGCCGCCGTAGCAGCCAACCCCACTGAACGGAAACTGATTACCGAATACGTCGGGCTGCTGCAATCGGAGAAGAAGGTCGCGGAAGCGCGAGCCGTGCTGGATCGCGCTCTTTCGCAAGCCCCCGAGGCGGCGGACATTCATGCCACTATGGCAAATTTTCTGCTGTGGCAGGCGCGCGACGCGCGTTCCGAGCTCTCGGCGGAAGAGTACGCCGGCCTGCTCGATGAAGCGGTGAAGCACAGCGTCGAGGCGACGCGGCTCTCGCCCGGAATGTTCCAGGCCTACATCGCTCAAGTTCAGGCAGAGTTGATGCGCGACGCCCGGGAGGCCAACGCGCCGATTCCCCGGGAGCGCTATGAGACGGCGTTGCGCATCTGCGAGCACGCGTTGCAGTCAACCGTCGGCATACAGAGTATCGACGCCTGGCGTGGTGCGCGGCTGTACCAGGAGGCCTTGCTCCACATCCAAGCGTTCAATACCGCCGTGCAGTATCTGGTCAGCCCGGGCCAGGCCGCGGACCGTGAGCAACGGCTGGAGTGGGTACGAAAATTCCGCGAGGCCATCGAGGCCCGCTATCCGGATCAGGCGTTCACCTGGTACGTCCGGGGCTTGGCGCACATGACGGAAAACGACGCCGGCAACGCCATCCAGGCCTTCGAGAACGCCAAGCGAATAGAACAGGCCAACCCGCGCGTGGCGCTCTACCTCTGGCACCACGGCTTCAACGGCATTTTGCCGGTCCACCGGCTGGCGATGCTATACCGTCAGTTGAACGAACCGGGGATCGCGCTGAACCTGACCGAGGAGGCGCTGCAGCGCTACGCTCAGCTCTACCCCGGCCAGGCTCCGCCCATGGAACTGTGCATCAGCCGCGCGGAACTGCTGGGAACGCTAAACCGCTCTCAGGATGCCCTCGATTACATCCAGGAACTGCGCCACGAATACGCGGCCGTGCTGAATGACTCCGATCGCGAGCGGCTGGCCTTCGCCGAAGCCCAGGCGCTGAGTTTGTCCCAACGCGGGGCGGAGGCGGCCAGCGCCCTGCCCAAAGCCGATACGCCAGCCAGCCTGCTGATGCAGGCCAAGCTAGCGCTCGTGGCACAGGATCGCGAGACCGCCGCGGCGCGCCTGCAGGCCCTGCTCTCGGCGGCCGACGTTCAGCCGCAGCAGGTCATTGAGGGCCTGGGGCTGCTGGCGCCCTTGCTGACTGAGCCGGAGCAGCGTCAGCAGCTGCGCCCGGAATTGGCGGAACTTAGGAAGCGTTTTGCAGGCAACGCGGCGCTGCTGCGGCGTCTGGATCAGTACGACGCGGTGCTGACCTACACGGACCCGGAACAACTCGACCAAAAGCTGCTGGAGTTGATCGCGGCCGAGCCGGAAGGTCCCGAGCGGGCCCGGCACTATTTCGATTTTTACGTGGCGCGTGAGCGCTATGCCGAAGCGCAGAAGTACCTGGACCAGATGGAAGCCGCCGGGCATGCTGATCCGACGGTGCTGGGCCGGCAGTTTGAGTTGGCCGTACGCAACCAGGACTTCCAGCGGGCCGAGCAGTATGCAGCCCGGCTGGCGCGAGCCAACGACGGGGCTGGCGCAGATAACGCGGGCGGGGCGGTCTTCCGCGGGCAACTGGCATTGGCGCGGGATCGGGCCGAAGACGCAGTGCGCGAGTTCCGTGCGGCTCAAGCCCTCCTACCGCGTTCTTCCACGCTTCAGGTTCAACTGGGGCAAGCGCTGCTGGCGGCCAATCGCGTGGACGAGGCGTTGGAAGCTCTGCGCGAAGCGTATGACTTGAATCCAAACAATTTCACCGCCAACGTGCTGTTGGATGACATCTACTACCGGCGCGTCAGCGAGGATCGCCGCCCGGATGACTGGGAGAAGCACCTGGAGCAGGCCGCACGCTTGCGGCCGCGCAACCAATACGTGGTAGAGAATGCCGACCGTGCCGATCCGCAGGCAGGGATCGAGCTGCGCGAGCAGCGCCGCGCGGCCGAGCCGCAGAATGTGGAAAACCTGATTCGGTTAGCCCAGCTCTACGCGAACAAGCGGATCGGCGATGTCGAGCGCGCCGCCGAACGGCTGCAGGAAGCCGCCCGCTTGCAGCCGGGGAGTTTGGAGGTGGCGCGGGCCGCAGCGCAGCTCTTTGGCGCGCACGGGCAGCGTGCTGCGGGGGAACAGATTTTGGGTGCCTGCCTGGAGCAGCACAGCGGGATCGAGCGTGTGCCAGTCCAGGTGCTATTAGCCCGTTTTTACAACCTGCTGGGCGATACTGCCGCCGCCGAGCAGGCTTTTGCAACGGCGCGGCAAATGGCGCTGGAGCAGCCCGCGCAGCCGGGTGAACCAAACGACGTCCTGCTGGGCGTGGAAATGGAGCTGGTGAATTTCTACCGGGCGCTTCCGGGGCGGGCGCGCGACACGATCACGGCGGCCCGCTGGGTTCTGGATAAGCTGAATGCTAAGGCTGACAAGGATTTGCCGCGGGTGCAGTTCGCGCGGCAGGCCATCATCCGCGCCCTGCTGGAACTGAGGCAGTTGGGCGAGGCTGAAAAGGAAATCAACAATTACCTCGAGAATTTCGGGGACGACGTAGCCGGTGCGCTGCTGCAAGCGCAGCTCAAGTTGGCGCAGCGTCAGTGGCAGGAAGCGTACGCCGCTCTGACGCGGGTGTTGCAGAAGGTCCCCAATCACTCCGGGGCGCTGTTGCAGCGCGGCGGACTGGCGATACGGCTCGGCTTGGGCGGCGAGGCGGCCGCGGACCTGATGAAGGCCCATGACGCAGCCAAGGCGGCCCTCGAGCGTGTGCCGGCCGAGAAGCGGGCACAGAGCAGCGAGCTCAAGCTGTACATTGCGGCCTGCGCCGAACTGGCAACCTCGTACGAAATCGAGGAACAATACGAGCTCGGCGAAAGCATGCTGCGCCACATCATCGACCTTTATGGGCCGGAGCACAGCGCCCAGCAGCGCGAGACGGTCGAGCGCTTATTGCGGCTTTATGAGCGCTGGGGCCGTCCGGAAAAGGCGCAACAGGTAATCAGCGAATTCATGGCGCGGCACGCCGACGACCCATTCTGGCCGGCGCGATTGGCCCAGGCGCGCAGTCAGCAGGCCGAAAAGTACATCCAACAGGCCGAGGCGGCCGCCAAGCTGGACAACCGCGCGGACGAGAAAAAGTACCGTACAGCCGCCGAAAGCGAGTACCTCGCCGCGGCGCGCTATTATGAGAACGCCCAGCAGCTCGCCGCGGCGCAGAAGCAGCCTGGGCATTTGATGTACGTGGCTTACCAGTTGGATGCGCTGGCGGCGGCCAAGCGGACCGACCGGGCCTTGGAGCTGTTCCGCAATCTTGAAGGGCAGCCGGGGATCGTGGTGCCGCCCATCGTCTACGCCGCAATGATCCGCGTTTACGAGGACAGCGGTCAGCGGCCGCAAGCCCTGGCAGCCCTGGAGAGAGCCATTGTCTCGGCCGGCCGCGAGGGCGGCGGCGCCCTCCCAGCCGTGATGGGCTTCGCCGGCGACCACTTGCCGGCCGATTCGGTGGCGAGCGTGATAAAAGGGTTGATCGAGAAGGTGCCGTCCGAAAGCCTCGAGTCATTCGTGCTGCACAATCTACTGGCGATGCAGTTACTTGATATGAACCAGGCGGCCGAGGCGCTGGCGGCGGTCGAACCCGTGTTGGCCAAAGCGCCGCCCAACGCGTCCGTGCGGCTGGCTGCAATGCTGGCTCGCCAACAGGCGCTGTTGGCGAGTGGGCAGGTGGACGCCGCCCTGGCGGCATTGGAGGAGATTGTCCGCCTCAACCCGAACAACGCCCTGGTCTTGAACAACCTGGCCTACCTGCTGGTCGATAGTGGCAATCGCCCGGCCGAGGCGCTGCCCTACGCGGAACGGGCGCGTGAGCTGGCCGGTTCGGATCCCTCAGTGCTGGACACGGTCGGGTGGGTGTATGCGCGGAATGGGCGGAACGAAGAGGCTGAAGCGGCCTTGAAGGAAGCTCTGGCGCATGATCCCCACAGCGCGATCACCAATTACCACCTGGGAGTACTCTACCAGACAATGGGGCGTAATACACCGGCCCGTATAGCGCTACAGCGGGCGCTGGAGAACGCAGCCAGGCAAAAGAACGAAGAATTGCAGCGGAAGGCGCAGGAAGCGCTGAACGAGCTTCATTAGCACGGCCGGAACCGATTCGGGCCGCGGTTCTGTTGCGTCCAGCGAGGACGTTTGCTACGAGGTGGCGATGAGTACCATGACGGATGCCCAAGGGATTGTCAGACGCGCACCCTACTCACCGGCGTGGCCGCCGGCGGGCGAGCCGCAGGCCCCGACTGAAGAAACGGGATTAACCGCCGCGGACATAATCCGCGCCCTGAAGCAGCGTAAGTTGCTGCTGGTGATCATGTTCGCGGTTCTTTATGCCCTGGTGCTGGCGACCACGGTCGCGGTGTGGAAGTGGCTTCCGGGGTTCACGGCCAACGCGCTGCTGCAACTCCATCCGCCCCAGGAAGATCCGCTGATGCCGGCGGAGGCGCTGGTGGCGCCGAATATCATGGACTTACTGGTTCAGACCGAAGCCATGCGTATCAAGCGCCCGGACATCCTGCAGGACGTTCTGAGTCTGCCGGAGGTGAAAGCCACCAATTTCTATAAGTGGTACAGCAGCTTCGACAAGGCGGTGGAGGACTTGCAAGACCTGATCCGGGTCAGTCCCATCCCGGACACCATGCTGATCAGTCTCAGCCTGAGTTGCCGCGACCGCGACGAAGCGGTGCTGATCGTGAAGAAATTGGCCGAGCGCGCCACCCAGAGCTACCGCGAAGAAGCCGGATATCGCGGGCAACAGGCGCTGGAGGACTTGAAACGTACGCGCGACACGGTCAAGCGCGAGTTGGAGCAGCGGCAGCGCGAGTTGGAGAACTTCCGGAAAGGGCACGATGTGGGGGCGATCGAGACGGAAGCTACGACGCTTGGGCAGAAGATCGCGGACCAGAACTGGGCCGTAAATTCTTATATGGCGCGGCAGGCGGAACTGCAGGCGCAGCTCAACATTGTCGGCGGGCGCGATCCGCGGCAGTTGCCGATCACGCCCGAGGACCGCGTGATCGTCGAGGCCGATCCGCTGCTACGTTTGTACCGCCAGCAGGTCGAATCGCTCGATATCCGCATCAACGCGGCCAAGAAGCACACGATCGGCGAGAACAACAGATTCATGAAGGAGCTCCTGGCGCAGCGCGATGGTTATTACGAACGGGAAAGAGCGCGGCGCGAGGAGCTGCTGGATGACTTGCGTGAGCGCCGCGTGCAGAGCATCCGCGAGGAGCTGGCGCGCGTGCAAGCCGTGCTGGGCACCCTGCTGGAGCAGTTGGAAACTTACGAGGCGCGGCTTGCAACGGTGGACAACGCGCGAGTCAAGTATGAAGCGATGGTGAAGGAGGAAGAGCGCATCCAGAAAAACCTGGAGGGCCTCGAGGAAAAAGTAACGCAGCAGCAGCACGCCGCCGGTTCCGAGCAGCGCCGGGCGCGCTTGACAATCGTGCAGGAACCCAAGCGGCCGGTCTGGCCCAGCCGTCCCAATCTGCCCGTCTACCTGGGCGGCGGCTTGCTACTGTCGCTGCTGGGCGCCGTGGGCTTCGTCTTTCTGCGCGAGGTGACTGACAAGTACATACGCACCCCGATCGACGTGGCGCGATATGGGCGACTGTCGGTGCTCGGCTGCATTCCAGCCCTGGACGACGAAGAAGCCGAAGTCGAGGAAATCGAGAAGGCCACCCGGCAGGCGCCGCACTCGCTGGTGTCCGAGGCCTTTCGACAGGTGCGTGCCAACCTGCTCTTCAGCGGGCCGCACGAGTCGCAGCACTCCGTTTTGATCACCAGTCCGGGGGCCGGCAACGGCAAAACCGCCACCGCCATCAACCTGGCGGTCACTCTGGCCCAGGCGGGCGAGCGCGTGTTGCTGATAGACTGCAACTTCCGCCGCCCCGGCCTGCGGCGCGCGTTTCCAGAGTTGCGCCCCGAAGGGTTGAGCAACATCCTGGTAGGCCAGGGCAAGGCCGAGGACCTGATTTATCAAAGCAGCGTCCCCAACCTGGATCTGCTGGGCAGCGGGCCGATGCCTCCCACGCCGTCGGAATTGCTCGGCTCGCGCTATATGCAGGAGCTGATTGCGCTCGTTAAGAGTAAGTACGAACGTGTCATTCTAGACGGACCGCCGGCGCTGCTGGTCAGCGATGCGCTCGTGCTGTCGCGGCTGGTGGATGGAGTCATTCTGGTAGCGCAAGCTTCAGAGAACACCAAGGGCGCCTTGCGGCGGGCACGCGAGCAGTTGTTGCGCATCAACGCGCGCGTCCAGGGCGCGATTCTGAACGGCGTCCGCGCCCGACCCGGTGGCTACTATCGCGAGCAATACCGCGAGTTTTATGAGTACGGCGCCGACGAGACGATTCCGCCCGAATTGCCCGGACCGTTCAATGTCGGCACGAGCGACCCGAAGTAGCGAAGCCGTCGCGTATTAGCAGAGCCGGGGCGTGTCGCCCCGGCGCGTGCCAAACGATATCTCTGCCACCAGTGAGCAGAGCCGTTCGGGCGTGGCCCAAACGATACCTCTATCACCGGTGTGCAGAGCCGGAGCGTGTCGCCCGGTGACGCGCCAAAATACCTGCGCCAGCGATGCGTGCCATTGACTAACGTTGCGTCTTCTCATTACTAATCACTAAAAACTAAAAACTAATCACAAAGAACAACCGAGGTGTGTCGCCCCGAACTACCGCCGTTCCACCAGAATTCGTCGCCAACCCTACCGAAGCCGTTGCCCATGCAACGCAATCTCAAGCTACTGATCGCCTACGATGGCACGGATTTTCACGGCTGGCAGGCCCAGCCCGGCATGCGGACCGTGCAGGAGGAACTGGCAAAAACGCTCGAACGCGTGCTGCGCCACCCGGTGACGCTCGCCGGGGCCAGCCGCACCGACGCCGGCGTACATGCGCGCGGGCAGGTCGCCAGCCTGCGCACGGAAGCCGCCATCCCAGCCGCCAACTTGCAGCGCGCCGTCTCGTGTCGCTTACCGCCTGACATAGCCCTGGTTCGCGTCGCTGAGGCCGCGCCGCAGTTCCACGCGACGCGCAGTGCGCGCGGAAAGCTGTACCGCTACGCATTGTACAACTCGGAGCGGCGCCCCGCGGAAGCCATGGCCGCCCGTTACGCCTGGCATTACTGGCACGCTTTGGACCTGGATGCGATGCGCGCCGCGGCGGCAGTCCTGTTGGGCACGCACGATTTCGCCGGGTTCGCCAACCAGGGTCAGCCGCGCGAAACGACCATACGAACGCTGCGCAGCATCGCCGTTCGCCGTCACTACGAGCGCGTGCACATCGAGGTCGAGGGCGACTCTTTCCTCTACAATCAAGTGCGGATCATTGTGGGCACCCTGATCGAGATCGGCCGCGGGCACTGGCCGGTGGAGCGGACAGCCGCGATTTTGGAGGCTCGCGACCGCAGTCTCGCCGGCCCGACTGCTCCGGCCCACGGACTGACGCTCGAGTGGGTGCGCTACGATCCGCCGCGGAGCTGCCATGAATCTTGAGGGTGGCGTCGTTCTGGTGACTGGCGCAGCACGCCGCGTCGGGCGGGCAATCGCCCTGCGTTTCGCTAGCGCCGGCTGCGGCATCGCAATTCACTACCTGCACTCGGGCGAAGAGGCTCAACGAACCGCAGACCAGTGCCGGGCGCTCGGGGTGACCGCCGAGACGTTCCGCGCCGACCTGAATGATCCCGTGGCCACCGCGGCCCTGGTACCCGAGGTTTTGGAGCGGTTCGGTCGCCTGGACGTACTGGTGAACAATGCTTCCGTGTTCGAGCCGATGACGCTCGATACGTTTTCGCCGGCGGAATGGGAGCGTACGCTCCGCATAAATCTGACCGCCCCGATGATTTTGGCGCACGCGGCGCGGGCGGCATTGGAACAAGCCGGCGGGCGCATCATCAACCTGGCGGATGCGGCCGTGGCGCACCCGCGGCCGGAATATCTGGCGTACGTGGTATCAAAAGGGGCGCTGGAGACGTTGACGCAGGTGCTGGCGCGAGCGTTGGCTCCCCGGGTGAACGTGGTCGGCATCGCGCCCGGAGTGGCAGTTTTTCCGGAGCATTATGATGCCGAAATGCGGAAACGCCTGACGAGCCGAATACCGTTGCAGCGCACCGGCACGGCAGAAGAAGTGGCCGAGCTGGCCGAGTTTTTGGTGCGAGCGGGCGATTTCATCACCGGCGTGGTTATCCCGATCGATGGCGGTAGACGACTCTTGTAATGAATGCGCACTCGCACCCGCCGGCAAAGCCGACAATAATCGAGTTCGGGCGGCTGCGATCGTCGCCGGCCTCGTTTACAATGGAGGAGTAGGACCCAGAGGTGTGGAAATGTGCTGTTCGTGGAAACTCCCAGACCTCGTCCGAAAAGGCGCTCCGCGCCGAGTTCTTCTCTGGTGCGCCGCAACGTTTGTCTTCACTCCGATTTGGGCCAGCGCCCAGGTTCCGATCACGCAGGACGGGCGGCTCTTCGATGCAAACACGCAGATCTCCGGCTCGCGCTACAATTTCGGCCGGCCGCAGTCGCCCCTGCTGCTGGGCAACTCGGTAGCCACCGGGAACGTGCGCAGCGGGCTGTCTTTCCGGGGCTTTCAGCCCATCAGCGATCCGACGTCGTTCATGACCACGATCCCGAGCGGCGCGCTCTCTAACTTTCGCCGCGATTCCGTGAGTGTCGCCGATGCGGCGCTCGCGTCTCCGCTGATTGGCGGACCGTGGTACGCGCCCTCGCTCACGGCGCCGACAGTTGGATTTTTGAGCGGTCAATTTTTGCCGCGCACGCCGATCCCTGATCAGAGGCTCCAACCGGCCCGCGACTCGGGAATCATGACCGCCCTGCGCCAACCGCTCGGCCCGATTGGTCCGCCGCCGTCGGCCGTCCGCGGCAGCAGCGAACTGCTCTCGGCCCAGATTATTGGCATGATTCCAGGGGAGCTGACGAGTTCGATATTCGGGCCGCCACAGCCGCCGGCCGCGACACCCACGCGCGAGACGTTCACGCCCTCCGTCGTTGAGCCGGGTCTGAGGGGCGGCCAGGCGACAATCGGACAGACGGGCATCAACTGGACCGCGCCGTATCTGCAGGAAGTTCCGGGCTCGCGACCTCCGCTGGGCACAATGCTGGATCTGGTTCGAGAGCGTCGCCTGCAGCGCTTCCCCGTCGACACGGAGCAGGAACCCGGCACGCCGGGCGAGCTGCTGCCCCAGCCCCAGCCCCAGCCCCAGCTTCCCTCCAGCCTCGGGCCGGTCATGCCCGAGCCCGAGCAATCAGACGCATCGCCCTTAACTTTCGGCCCGGGAGCACTGGCTGAACGCTTTGGAGAAAGCCGCACGCTACGGCCGGGCGCGATGGATTCGGCCGGCGCGGACCTGGCCGGCATTTCGGCTCCGCTGCCGGACACCAGCGTGTTGCCGGGCTATGACGTCTTCACCGATATGCAACTGGCCATGGCTCTGAGTGGCAACCCGAACGCAGACTGGTTCGCCCAGATGCAGCGGGCCATCCGCGAAAACCCGGCCACGGCTGTCATGCTGCGCGAGCGGGCCGACGTGGACGCCCAGGAATTCATACAGCAGATGCTCAACAGCCCAATCCAGACCTTCCATGGGCGCGGCGAGTCGCCCAAGAACAACGAAATGCTGCGGGCTGAGTCGCTGATGGAGATCGGGCACTACTTTGAAGCTTCGCGGCGTTACCAGATAGCTCACCGTATCGATCCCCTCGATCCGTTGCCGCTGATCGGCAGGGGCAATGCGCTGCTGGCGGCGGGCGAGTACCTGACGGCCGCCTTGGCGTTGATGCAGGGCTTCGAGCGTTACCCGGAGCTGTCGCGGTTTGCGCTGGATTTGCCGAAGCTGGTGGGCGGGCGCGAGATCATCGATATCCGCCGGGCGGATATCATGCGCATGCTCGAAACAAGAGACGATCCGCAGTTACGCTTCCTGTTGGGCTATCTGGAGTACTTCTCGGGCGACGCCAAGCTGCGCGAATCCGGGCTGGCGAATTTCGACCGGGCCGCACACTTGGACACGAGCAATTCGCTGATTTCGCGTATGCCGGCCCTGCTGCGGCACGAGGGCACGCTTCCGCCGCCCAAGTTGCCCGAACAAGATTCTTTCCTGCCGGAGGAGATTCCGACCCCGACGGAGTTAGGCGCACCAGACCAGACCAGCCCCCCGCCGCCGGTCCCGCTGGACCCGCCCCAGCCCCGTCCTTTGGAGACAGGCGAGCCCCAATGATACGTTTTGTTGTATTACTGCTACCCGGCGTTGTGGCACTCTCCGGATGCGCTAGTCAGATGGCCGCCACCAACCAGCAGTCGCGCCTTATACAGGAGTGCCAACCCGACAAAGTGATGACCGTAGCGGCCAGGATGCTGCAGCGCGAGTTCGGCCGCGTGCGCGTGAATTGCGAGGCTTTAACCATCGAAACCGAGCCGGCCGAGTTCTTGACCACGTGTGACAGCGGTACGGCGCGCGACCTATATCGGGGAACGTCCACGATGCGGCGCGTGGCCCATTTCAGCCTCGCACGCAGTGGGTCCGGCACGCTGGCCCGCCTGCGAATTGACGTCGAGCGGCGCGACACCGAGCGGGTCGCCAACGCTCTTATGCCGACGCAGACCTTGGGCGATCTGCCGACGGTCAGCGCCACTCCCATCCAGCGCGAAGCCGCGACGACGGAGCGTCAGAACACCGTCTGGACCTTTGTACGCCGCGATCGGCAGATGGAACGATGTTTGCTGGACGAGTTGGCCAGCGAGTTCGCACCGCCGGCTGTCGAACCGCCCGCCCTGGAGGCGCCGGGTTCATAACTGCACGGCTCAGCCGAACTTACAGACAACATTCGCGCCGAAAAGGAACAAACCATGTTGAAGTTTATGTCCCAACCGCTTGCGGAAACTGACCCCGAAGTCGCCGGCATCATTCGGCGCGAAGAGGAACGCCAACAGAACACGCTCGAGCTGATCGCGTCCGAAAACCACGTTTCCGTGGCCGTGCGCACCGCCGTGGGCTCCGTCTTCACCAATAAGTACGCCGAGGGCTATCCGGGCAAGCGCTATTACGGCGGCTGCACCAACATGGATTCGGTCGAGGACCTGGCCCGCGAGCGCGCCAAAAAGCTCTTCCACGCCGAGCACGTCAACGTGCAGCCGCACTCCGGCGCCCAGGCAAATACGGCCGTCTTCATGGCCTGTTTGAAGCCGGGCGACACGGTGTTGTCGCTGGACCTGGCGCACGGCGGGCACCTGACGCACGGGCTGAAGGTGAATTTCAGCGGCACGATGTACAACATCGTGCCCTACGTGGTCAGCCCGAAGACCGAAATGCTGGACATGGCTGAATTGCGGCGTCTGGCGCTCGAGCACAAACCCAAGCTGATCATCGCCGGAGCCTCGGCCTATCCGCGCCGGCTGGATTTCCCGGCTTTCGCCGAGATCGCCAAGGAATGCGGAGCGCGGCTCATGGCGGACATCGCCCATATCGCCGGCCTGATTGCAACCGGGCTGCACCCGACGTCGATCGGCTTCGCCGACTTCACGACCACAACCACGCACAAGACGCTGCGCGGGCCGCGCGGCGGAATGATCATGTGCGGCGCGGCCGACGCGGCCCTGGTCGACAAGTGGGTCTTCCCGGGCACGCAGGGCGGCCCGCTGATGCACGTTATCGTCGGCAAGGCGACGGCGTTCGGCGAGGCGCTGCGGCCGGAGTTCAAGGAATACCAGCAGCAGATTCTCAACAACGCGCAGGCCCTGGCGGAAGCCCTGCGGGCGCGCGGCTACCGGCTGGTTTCGGGCGGGACGGACACGCACTTGATGCTGGTTGACCTGCGCGACGTTCATCCGGACCTGACCGGTAAGCAGGCGCAGGACTGGCTGGAAGAGGCCGGCATCATTACCAACAAGAACATGATCCCGTACGACCAGCGCAAGCCCACGCAAACCAGCGGGCTACGGCTGGGGACGCCGGCCTTGACCACGCGCGGCTTGAAGGAGCCGCAAATGGCTGTGGTTGCGGAGCTGGTGCACCAGGTTCTGCTGGCCAAAGGCGACCAGGCGGCGATGCAGCGCATTCGTGGCCAGGTGCGTGACCTCTGCACGCAGTTCCCGGTCCCGCACGCGTAAGGCAACCGCCAAGACGCAGGCCACGGCAACCGCCAAGACGCAAAGAGCGCTAAGACCGCCAAGAAGA
>JAGPEO010000326.1 GCA_018056925.1 Phycisphaerae bacterium | reverse complement strand
CCTGCGCGACGCCGATCCGGCCGTGCGCCAGAGCGCTGAGCGGAGGCTGAAGTATTTTCAGCCGCCGCGCCTGCGGCCATGATTGGCGTCGATGACGAAGCCGGCACCCCGAAAAGTTCCGCCCATCGTGGTGATCTTTGGCGACGAGCCGCATCAGAAGTCCGTTGCGCTGGCGCGGACGCTGGACCGGCTGCTGCCGCCGGAGGCCGACCGCCAGTTGGCCCTGACCACGTACGACGCCTCGCAAAGCGAGGAGCAGGGCGGCCCGACTTTCGCCGGCGTAATGGACGACCTGGCCACGCTGCCGTTTCTGACGGAAAGGCGCATCGTGGTCGTTCGGGAGGCGGACCGGTTCGTCAGCGCCTATCGCGAGAAGCTCGAGCGATACCTGGCCGCACCCTCCGCAACGGGGACGCTCGTGCTGGAGTGCCGGTCGTTTCCGAAGACCACCCGCCTGTACAAGGCGTGCGTCGGGGCCGGCGGGCAGATTGAGGAGTGTCGCAAGCTGACGGGGCGGGCCCTGGCGGACTTCGTTACGCAGGAGGCCCAGGCGCGCGGCAAACGCCTCGACCCGGACGCGGCCGGCCGGCTATGCGACCTGGTCGGGCAGGATTTGGGGCAGCTCGCGGGGGAAGTGGAAAAGCTCTCGCTGTACGTCGGGCAGCGGCCGGTGATTACGGCGCAGGATGTGGCCGAACTGGTCGGGCAAACTCGTGAGGAGAAGATATTCCGGGTCATGGACTGCGCTGGGTTGGGGCGCGTGTCGGAAGCGCTCACGCTCTGGCACCAGGTCCTGGCCACGGATCCCGACGCCGTTTACAAGGCGCTGGGCGGGATCGCATTTGTTATCCGACGTTGGATTGAGGCGCAGCAGTTGCGTGCTGAAGGAGCATCCGTAGCCGAAATCGCGCCGCGCATGATGATGTGGGGTCGTCAGCGCGAGCTGGAAACCCTGTTGCGCCGCTTGCCGCTGGGCCGCTTGACCGAATTGCTGGCGGCCATCGGCGAACTGGATTCACAAGCCAAATCGGGGAGGCGGTCGATAGAGACCGGCGTGGAAGAGCTGCTGTTAAGAGTCGCAGCCCCATAGCGTCGGCCCCGCGAGGTCGACGCCGACCGCCTTGGAATTCGCGCGGCGGAAAAATTTGGACCGGTAATAAAGGTGCCTTCGCATGGATGCGAGAAAAGTCGCGCCACTGGTCTGCGCGTTCATTTCCCTTTTGGCAGGCTGCCTGGATTCGAACTTCGGGCCGACGCTGTACCGGCCGGAAATAAAGCCCGAGCGGCCGAAGCCTGAGACGGCCGTCGTCCAAGCGGAGCCGGAGCCGCAGCCGATTGCTCCCGACGAGGCGGAATTGGCCGCCGAGCGAGTCCGCGAGTACATCGCACAGGTTGATACGATTTCGCAGCGTGCCCATCGGGACCTGGTGACCGTCTCACGCGCTGAGGACGCTGACCCGCACGAACTGCCGCACACCGCGGCGCCGCATCGCGCGCCGCCCGTCGAAGTGGTCAACGTGGTCGAGCCCCCTGCCGAACATGTAGACCCTTCGCCGCCGCAAGCCGAACCCGCTGCACCGGCCACAACGGCCGTCGCGCCCGAACCGCCGGAGCCGGTCTCGCCGCCCGTGCTGGCCGCAGTCACCGCGCGCGAACAGTCTGCGATCGCCGCGCCCGAGCCCTCCGGATCGCTCGAAGCTCCCAGTCCAAACGCCCCCACCGCCGCGCGGCACGCACCGCTGTCGCTCACGCAATTCCTGCAGCAATGGACCGGCGACCCGGACGACAGCTCGTTCCGCCAGCAGCTCGATCTGCGGATCTTGCGCGCTATCGCGGGCGACTACGAAGCCGCGCGCGAGCCCCTCACGATGGTTTCCGCTGAACAACAGGCCATGGGCAGCCGGCTGATCGAAAGCCTGATTGCCATCCGCGAGGCGCATGATGGCGATCCTGTGCAGGCCATCGCGGACGTGCTGGCCAACATCGACAGCCTGCGCGAGGCGCTGCGCCCAATGTCCGAGCTGCGTATCCCGGTCGTCACCTTGTGCCGGGAGGTCCGCGGCTTCGGTGATTACGCGCCGTTGGAACCGGCGACTTTCCTCGCCGGCGCTGCCGCGGAGTTCGTCCTGTATTGCGAGGTACAGAATTTCGTCAGCCGGCCCGAGGAAGACAAGTTCTTTCACGCCAAATTCGAGATGCGAACCGCCATTCTCAATCGCGCCGGCGAGACGGTGCTCGACATCCACGACCCGGACGTGGTGGACCGATGCCGCAACCGCCGGACCGACTGCTTCATTCCCCGGCTGGTGCGGCTGCCGGGAACACTTTCACCCGGCGAGTACGTGGCAAAAGTCACCGTAGTCGATAAACTGGGGGAGAAACTGGCCGAGAACCGAGCCAGCTTCCGCGTGGTGGCCCGGTAGCGAAACCGGGCTTGCTGCGGCGAGTTTGCGACGTGTCACCCGCGGATGAGGAGTGCAGGGCATAGGGCGGCACGGCACGCATAGGTCGCCGAATCTTCAAAACCAACTGTGGGCGGCGGATGAACTTTCCGCGTTTTATCAGACGGCTGATCCGGGCGCCGTATGACGGCCTGCGCCACTTTGGAATAGTCGAAGAGGGCATACTTTACCGCTGTGGCCAGCCCAAGCCGCAGGAGCTGGCCCAGCTCATCGATCAATACGGGCTTAAGACAGTGGTCAGCCTGCGCGGGACGCGCGGCGAGCAGGATCCCGATTCATGGGAGCAGGCGGAGCGATCCGTTTGTGAGTCGCACGGCGCCCAATTCGTGGCCTTTCCCTGCAACCACAAAAACCCGCCCACCGCCGAGCAAGTGCGGCAATTTCTGAAGCTGACGCAAGACGTCAGCCGCCGGCCCGTCCTGGTCCACTGCCGGCTCGGTCAGCAACGCACCCTTCTGTTCTGTGGTTTGTACCGCGTGCATTCGCAAGGCGTGGATCCTGCGGCCGCGCTGCGCGAGATGGATGAATTGGGTTTCCGGTCTGGGATTCGGCGACACAGGCGCTTGCTGGCGGCCTTTCACGACCTGGCGGCTGGACTGGACGGATCGGGCGACAGCTCGGCCGATTAATTAAGTCGGTACCGGAGGCTTTCCGCACACGTCAATTCAGGCGCCGGCCGGTGCCTTTGGCCCCAGTTGCCGCAGGTCGCCCACGCGTCGCGTAATGCCCGCCGCGTCCAACGCCTCCACAATCGGCACGACGTACTTCCGCGATGAATTCAGCAAGGTGCGAATGTCCGCGACTGTAATTCCGCCGCGCTCGCGAATAGCGCCGGTCACGCGCTCCACCAGTTCCTTCCACCGCCGGTCGTGCAGCCACATGTCCGGCGCGAAGCGCACCAACTTGCCTTGCGCCACAGATAGTTCAATCAGTTCGCGAATGCGCTTCTCGTTCTTCGGCGTACGGCACTTCAGCTCGGCTATCAGCGGCGGCTGAAACGCCCCGGCGTCGAATTCGTTCAACATTGCATTGAGCAGGGCCTGGTCGACTTGCGGCAGCTCCTGCCGTTTGCCCGCCGGAACGAGGTGGTCGTGCTCCAATGTCACCGGCCCGTGGCTCACCCACCATTCGGCCAGCGCTTGCCGCAGACGCGGCGGACACGCGCCGGGCATCCACGCCGGCGCCTGGGCGCGAGCCAGCCCCGGCAGACGCGGGTTTGCCGCGATGAATTCCTTCAGCCGGCGCTGCAGGTCCTCGCTCAGAGCCTGCAAGTGTGAGTTGTGTACGCACAGCCGCAACGACGCTGCTTCGATCACACGGATTTTGCCGGCCCCCATCAACCGCCGGCACATCTCCGCTGCTTCCTGCTCGTCGCGCAGCCCGGCGCGGACGGACAGACGCTTGTCGTCCAAAGGCTGCCATTCGGCCGCGCGGATGACCTCTTCCAAGCGCGCGGCGGGCTGGCCTTCAAACAAGGCCTGCAAGCCCTGGCGCTGTATCGGGCGCCGCGCAGTCCAGAGCCGCCCGACGGGGCGCAGAACGCGGCCGCCGCCCAGCGTGCGCATGCCGCTTTCGTCACGCAAGATAAAGCGCTGGCCCCAGGTGGCGACGATGGGCTCGGCGGTCTTCACTTGCGCGAAGACGCCCGATACGGTTTCGCTCTCGGGCTTGTCCGCCAGCCGCAACTCCGCCAGCACCTCGGACGTCGCAATGTGCAGGCGCAGCCGCAAAACGTCCTTGCGCGTCTTGCCCGGCATGCGCAGCGTAGCCAGCCGCACGTCCAAAAACCGCGCCGGCTCCAGATATCCGGGCGTGGCCAGTGTGTAACCGCGCGCCACGTCCTCGCGCGACACTCCCG
>JAGPEO010000325.1 GCA_018056925.1 Phycisphaerae bacterium | reverse complement strand
TGCGGCTGGCCGTCCTCTTTTGCGTGTGCCACGGCGCGCTCCACCAGGCGGCGGCCAAGCCCTGAGCCGCGGGCCCTGGAATCGACCGCCACGCTGAGGATTTCGGCCGGGGGCAAGGCCTGCGCGGCCTGCTTCGCCGGGTAGCGCAAGGTGTCCAGGATTTCCTTGATCAACAGCAGATTAAGCGACCGTGGCAGCGACGCCAGCCCAAGACGCCACCAGCGCGCCCGCAGCACGCGTCGGTACATGGCGCTCACATCCTGTGAGTAGGCCAGAAAGCC
Source organism: Phycisphaerae bacterium (assembly GCA_018056925.1). Classification (GTDB taxonomy): domain Bacteria; phylum Planctomycetota; class Phycisphaerae; order UBA1845; family Fen-1342; genus JAAYXS01. The sequence continues at coordinate 4,052 of JAGPEO010000325.1, read as the reverse complement.
GAGCACCGCCCCGTTTCGCTCCGCGACGCACACCCACGAACCGGGGTCCGCTGCTACGCCCAGGTAAAGTTGCCGCAGGAAACGTCGGCCGAGTTTGCGAAGGAACCCGTTCGTGATGGTTTCGGCATGCAGGCGTGCCACCGCGCCCGCGTCGCGTTTCTCCATTGGCCGGAGCGTCTCAGTCACACTGTGCACCCTTGCTCGACGTGCTCTTAGCGGCCCGCCGCGACCCCTTCCAGCGCCTTTACGAAATCGCCTGAGAGCCGCGCGCGGGAGAATTCGGCCTCGCCCAGCGCCCTAGCTCGCTGCCCCATGGCGGCGCGCTCTTCCGGGTGCTCGCGCAGCCATATCACGGCTTCCGCGAAGGCCCGCGGGTCGTCCGGCGGAACGGCGCGCCCGATTTTGTGCTGACCAATCATGTCCGCCAACCAGCCGGGATAGTTGTTCAGCACCGGCAGTCCGCACGCGAGGTAGTCGAAAAACTTGTTCGGCGACGTGCCGTAGTAAAACGCCGGCACATTCTTCAAGATCATCATGCCCACGTCCAGGCGCGGCAGAATCTGAGCCAGCTCGGACTTCGGGATCGGGTCCACCCAACTGACCAACTCATCCAGTCCTTCCGCGCGGCTGCGAGCCATCAGTTGCGGTTTGAGCTGTCCATGCCCAATGAAAACGAAACGCACACCGCGCACGCCCCGCCGTTTCAGCTCCGCCGCCGCGTCCAGTACCGCGTGCAAACCGTTGGCGATGCCGTGGGCGCCCGTAAACACCAGGCGGAAATCGTCCGGTGCTCCAAACCGCTGGTCATTTAGCGGCTCATTGCTGGGCCGGAACAAATCGAGATCGCAGCCGTTCGGGATCATGGTCACCCGCTCAGCGGGGTATCCCGCTTTGATGATGCCTTCGCGCATCCCGGGCGATAAAGCGATGATTCGGTCTGCGGAACGGTAGGTCTTCAGTTCAAGCTGCCGGGCGCACCAGATCAGTACCGGGTTCTTCAACACCCCTACGGCGACCGCGAGTTCCGGCCACAAGTCGCGCACCTCGAACACGAACGGGACGCGCAATTTGCGGGCTGCCCACATGCCCGGAATTCCGACCGTCAGAGGGGTCGAGGTGGCGAAGACCAGATCGCCGTCCAGCCCGCCCGCCACTTTGCCGGCAGTAAGGGCGAAGTTGGCGAACGACCACAGCCGCTGGTAGAAGTTCATCCGGCTCGCATACTGTGCAGCAATGCAGTACACCCGTATTCCATCGACGAGCGTCTCACTGACGCGCTGGTCGTGGTTGAGCACGTTCGCATTGCGTTCACTCAGCCCGCAGATCATGCTGACGCGATGCCCGGCGCGGAGCAGGGCCCGGCTCATTTCGTAGGAGCGCGTGGCGTCCGGGGCCTGGGGCGTGCCGAAGTGCTGGTGGATGTAGATTACGTGCACGGCATGCTCCTTGTTACCCGGTTGAGAACCGCTTCAAGGCGCTGCGTCAGGATTTCGCGCGAAAACTCGCGTTCGAAGAGCGCGCGGGCTTGGCGGCCCTGTGCGGCGCAGGTTTGGCGATCGGCCGCGAGGTGTTCCAGCGCGTCGGCCAGGGCCTCGGGCTGTTTCGGGTCCGTGTAGCGGCCACAGCCGTTTTGCTCAACGGTCTCGCGGAGCCAGCCGGGGACGTTGATGAGGACCGGTTTGCCGGCCGCGAGGGCGTCGAACATTTTATTGGGCGACCAGGACTGCTCGATGTCGGTTGCGGCGTAAATGGTCAGGCAGGCGTCGCAGCCCGCGACCAGTTCGGCGACGGCGGCCTTGTCGGGGACAGAGTCGCTGAAGACGACGTTTGTCAGGGCAAGTTGCCGAGCGCGGGCCTGCAACGCCTCTTTCATGCCGCCGCTGCCGTGCAACACGAGGACGATGTCCTCGCGGCCGCGCTCGTGCAGGATACGGGCGGCGTCGATGACATAGTCCAGACCGTTGGCCCGCCCCATGGCCCCGAAGTAGATCGCGGCGAAGCGCTGCCCCAGCCCGAGCCGCGCGCGTGCGGCCGAGCCGTCCAGGTCGGGGCGGAACAGGTCGGCGTCCGAGCCGTTGGTGATCACGGTCACCTTGGCGTCCGGCACGCCGGCGGCCATTACGCCCGCCTTCATTCCGGGAGAGAGGGCGACGATGTGGTCGGCCGCGGCGTAAATGCGGCGTTCCATGCGTCGCAGCCACCAAATCACGAGCGGGTTGCGCAGAGTGCCGGTGTTGATGAGCGCCTGCGGCCAGACGTCGCGAACTTCGAAGACGAACGGCACGCCGAAGTGGCGGGCGAGGTCGCGGCCGGCGTAGCCGATCATGAGCGGGGTGCTGGTGGCGTAAACCACATCGGGGCGGTCCAGCTTTTTGCCAACGGCGGTAGCCAGCCTGGCGAAGCTCTGGAATTCGCGCACCCGGCGGTAGCCGCTCATGCCGGTGCCCTTGTGTGAATTCGCGAAGCCGGCCGCGATCGGTACGACGCGAATGCCTTCGACGTCGACTTCGGTGTATTGCTGCCCGGGCGGCGTGTCGAGGCCGTCAACCGCGAACCGGCCGGACTTGAGCATCGTCACGCGGTGGCCGCGGGCCACGAGGCGGCGGGCGAACTCATACGAGCGCGTGCCGGTAAACCCGTGTCGCGTGACGAAGTACTGATGCAGGTAGAGAACGTGCACAAGCGCTCCTCAGCGACGGCTGCTTACCAGGCGATGCCCTCGTAGCCGGGCAGCGCCGGCGACCCAAGACCCGGGATCCCGACCAGGTCGATTACGCGCAGGCCGGACTTGAGCCAGCCCGTCACGCATTCGGCTGTGACGGTCGGGTGGTTGACCAAGATCAATTCACACTGGGCGAATTCATCGAGGCTGGCGACCAACAGTCGTTCCAGGTGCCCGAGCGCTGTCTGCACGGCCGCCTGGTTGCTACCCAGCAGGCGGCGCGTGTCCACGCCGGGGTCATAAATGCGCAGCTCGATGCCTTCGCCGATCAGGCGTTTGGCGACGGCGACGTACGGGCTTTCGCGCATGTCGTCGGTGCGCGGCTTGAACGCGAGACCGACCATGCCGACGCGCGCCGGACGGTAGCTGAGGACGCGCTCGACGAGTTCCTCAATTCGTACGCGATTGCTCTCCGCGGTGGCTTCGAACAGCGGCACGCGGATCGATTGCTGCTGCGCCAGACGCAGCATGGCGCGCAGGTCCTTCGGCAGGCAGGAGCCGCCGAAGGCGAAGCCCGGGCGCAGGTAATACGGGTTGATGTTGAGTTTGGTGTCCGAGCAGAAAATTTCGGCGACCTGGCGTGCGTCGGCGCCGACCGCGCGGGCCAGTGCACCAATTTCGTTAGCGAACACGACCTTCACGGCGTGGAACAGGTTGTCCGAGTACTTGACCATCTCGGCCACTTCCAGCCCGACGCGAAAGCGCGGCGCGGTGTAGCGTTCATAGAGTTTCAGCAGGGGATCGGCCGCACCCGGATGCGCCTCGCCGACGACGATTTTGGGCGGGTGGTCGAAATCATCTACGGCGCAACCCTCGCGCAGAAATTCGGGATGGAAGACCACGTGCAGGTCGCGTCCGACGCGCAGCCCGCTGGTCTGCTCCAACGCGGGAATCAGGCAGTTACGAACGGTTCCCGGCGGCACGGTGCTGCGCGCGACGAGCAGCGGCCGCGTGCGCGCCTCGCGCAGGGCCGTCCCGATTTCGCGAATGCAGCGCTCGACCTGCTGCGTGTTAACGCCGCCGTCGGGGCGCGAGGGCGTGCCCACGCAAATCCACGCCATGTCGCAGTTTCCCAGGCCCGGCGGAGTGACGGCGGTCGCCGTCAGTCGTCCGGAGGCGTGGCCGGCGGCCAGCAGTTCGGCGACGCCGGGCTCCTGGATGGGCGTGCGGCCCGCGTTGAGGTCGCGCACCTTGGCTTCGTTTGGATCGACGCCGGTAACCGTGTGTCCATCGCGCAGCAGGCAGGCCGCGCTGACGATTCCGACGTAACCCATGCCGAAGATGGTGATGTTCACCTGTTTTCGTCCTTCCGCGATTCGCTTGGCGCGAG
>JAGPEO010000324.1 GCA_018056925.1 Phycisphaerae bacterium | reverse complement strand
GGACTGGCCTCGGCGTTGGAGAAGATTTCGCGTCAGGCCGGCGGCCAGGCTGAAAAGAACCGGGTCCTGGCGCCGCTGTACATCGTCAACCCGCTGCAGGAACATGCCGCGTTCAGCCTCTTCTCGACGCATCCTAAGAGTAGTGAGCGCATTGCCATTCTGCGCCGCATGGGCAACGCGGGCTATGCCGCCTATGAGGAGGCGTACCGAAAGATTCGCGGCGGGGCATGCATCGGCGCGGGCACGCTGGCGAAAGATGAGGGAGCATCATTGCGGGCGCCGACTGCGGAGCCGGAGCCGCGTGCATCCGCGGTCGAGCGAGCTGAGGCCGTGGGACGCCTGCTGGACACGGTGTTGCCGCTGGCGGTGATCCAGTGTGCGTGCGGTGCGCGGTTGAAGATTCCTGGGAATTTCAAGCGGGAGCAAGTGGCATGCCCGCGCTGCGGGCGCGAGCACGCGACGCCGCGGGCCGCAGCCTCCGCCAGTGCGGACGCAGCGAGCCGGCCGATGACGTACGTTCGCAAGGGTCAGGGCTGGGAGTCGTTTGACTGCGCATGCGGGCATTTGATCCAGCTCAGTCCGGGGTTTGGGGCGGAAAGCGTCAAGTGCCCGAAATGTCGTCGCAAGATCGCGGTGACGGCTAAAGGAGAGTCGTGCGTCGGTCCGTGAGGTGTCCGTAATTCATATCATCGCTATGCAGCGTCATAAACGACCGCAGCATGGCGCAAAACATCCTCGCGGAAGTACTTGCTCAAGAACCCCGGCGTGTGCACGGCGGATGTGATGCCGGCGACAGAAATCGGCAATGCGCGTCAGGGGCAGTTCGATGGCGATTCGCTCTTTCATATATAGCTACGTCTGGATCTACTTCATAGCGACAGCAAGCTGACATTCTAACCACGCAAACCAAGTTGGCCGGGGGCGAACGACGGGTTGGCGCCTCGCGACGCAAGAATCGCCGTCAGGCCCGCTGTGGCTGGCGGCACATGTTGGGAGCACAGAAAGTTCGGCGTGCTGCTTGACTATGTGTTCTAGAATGGCTATAAAGATCAGGCGGCCGGCCGGGCGCGGCAGCCCGGGCCGCCGGGCACAGATTGCAGGGAGAGTTGCCATGCCCAACCAGCGCGTCACTGAGTTTTTCGGCCCCGATTGGGGCCGCGGTCCGTTTTCCAGCTACCGGATCGAAACCGCCGCCCTGCAGATCGCCACCGCCCTGGCGCAGTTGCGCGTCCCGCTGCTGCGGGACGATGAGCAGATCAAGTCGCACGCCGAATTCATCCGCCAGCTCGCCGACTGCCTGGCGCCCGATTGGGCCGTTCAGATCAGCAGTGACGTCGGCCAGCTTTCCGGCGGCGCCATCCCCACCTCCATCCTGGCGGCTACGGGCACCTTCAGCCTGCTCGACTGCTGGCTGGCCGACAGTCCGGGCGGCGGGCTCACCAGTACCGCGCCCAGTTCGGTCGCGTGGACGTCCGGCACCGTGCTCCAGACCATCGTCGAACGGAAGCGCTACCTCATCGTCACACCCTCCACGGGCGTGGCGACCGTCAACGTCAGCTACGGGGGCGTTAAGAATTGGTACTGGGCAATTTGCCGGCAGGGCCGCGTTTACTATTCGTCGCAACTGAGCTTCTTCTGATGCAGGCCGGCGGACTGTCTTTGCAAGTTTCAGTGTGAGGTGAGTATGACCTGCGCTGAGCAGAATCTTGACGCAATCGCAGTGCCGACGGGCGTAACCGGCGTTTATGTCGCGCCGCTGCCGGCGCTGGATTTTGAAAACCCGCCGCCGCTGCTGCGCGGGCGTCCGATCACTGCGATCGCGCCGCACCCGCAGCACGACGACCGCTATTACGTCACGACCGAGCACCCGGATGCGCTGGCTTTTCTGCCCGATCCGTATATCGACCTGCTGCCGTGATGCGAAGTCTCGGGCCGCTTTTCACTGCCCGCGATTGCGACGGCTGGCCAACTGGTCCGCCAGGCCCGGAACGGCCGTCACGACGCCGGCCACGGTTCGCACGAACCGGCTCGTCCAGACTTCGGGCACGGGATGCCGCAGGCAACGAACCACCGCCCGCGCCACCACCTCCGGGCTTTGCACGAGAAACCGCGGTGCGTGCTCAAAACCGTTTTTAACTGGCGGCTGCCGCCCGCTCTTTTGGGCGGCCACGTCGAAGAATTCCGTTCGCGTCGTGATCGGGTGGACTGATGAGACGGCGATGCCATAGGGCCGCAGTTCCAGGCGCATTTGCCGGCAAACGTGGTTCTGGGCGGCCTTGGTCGCGCTGTAAGCGCCGGTGTTGGGAAAGGTGAACTTGGCCACCGCGCTGGACGTCATGAGCAGATGTCCCCGCCGGCCGGCCGTGATCAGCCGCCGCGCCGCCTCGGCCAGCAGCCACGTTGCGGCGAAGAAATTCACCTCGAAAATCTGGCGCAGCTCCTGCTCGCTCATCTCGTGGATGGGGCGGTTGATCGCGTAGCCGGCGTTGGCCAGAACCGCGTAAAAACCGCCGAACCGTTGCCGCGCGGCATCCAGCAGGCGGTTTTCGAATCCGCGCTCCGTAATGTCGCCCGGCACAACTTCGGCCGTCCGCCCCAGACTGCGGACGTCGGCCGCGACGGCTTCCAGCCGCTCCGCCCGGCGGGCGTTCAACACTACGTCCATGCCGGCGCGAGCGCACTCGATCGCGGTCGCCGCGCCGATGCCTGCGCTGGCCCCGGTGATGACGATTACTTTGCCGGACAAATCACGCGCCATGCGCGAGACTTTAGACCTGATTGTTGCGATCCGCTACCGGTTTATGAACGTCGCAAAGCGGCAATCGCTTTTGGCTTCGGGCAGTTGGCATTCGTCAACGTTGATCACCGCCGCGAGGCACTCTTCGAACTGGGCCGCGGCCTTTTCCCACGTGTGCTCGGCTAACACGGTTTCCCGCCCGCGGGCGGCTAGAAGGTCCCGCAAGCTCGTGTCGCGCAGGCAGAGCACGAGGTTGGCGGCGAAATCCGCCGGCCGGTCCGCCGCCAGAATGTTGTCGCCGGGCCGCGCTGCCAGGCCCGCCAGCGACATGCGCGTGACGACCATTGGCGTTCCCATGGCCCAGCCTTCCAGAATCTTGTTCTTCACTCCGCCCCCGCTGCGCATCGGCGCAACTGCGACGGCCGCCCGCGCCAGGTACGGCCGAATATCCGGCGGATCGGAGATCACCTCGATCTGCTCGCGTCCGGCGAGCGCCGCGACTCGCGGTACAGGATCGCGGCCGACGATTTGAAACCTCGCGTCCGGGCAGGCGCGACGCACGTGCGGCCAGACTTGCTCGCAGAACCATGCGGTCGCCTCGATGTTGGGCGGGAAATCGAGGCTGCCGACGAAGACGACGGTGTTTGTGTCGCGTGCCGCCCCGCTGGGTCGGAAGCGCTCGACGTCCACGCCGTTCGTAATCACCCAGCAAGGCCGCCGCGTGAAGCGCCTGAAACCGGCGGCTTCTTGTTCGGTCACGAAAATGAAGGCGTCAGCGCTGCGGCCATAGCGCCGGTGCAGGCGCCACGACCAGACGAGTTCCTTGAGGGCCGCGGCAGGCGAGCGATTGCCGGTGCGAAGCTCCTGGCGCGCGGAGAGGAAACGGTTGTCGAGCAGGTAAGCCAGGCGCGGCACGGCCCGGTTTCCGGCCAGGGCCGGCAAGGTGGCGTAGTCGATGCCAATAACGACGTCCGGCCGGTAATCCGCCATTAGCGATGCCAGCCAGGGCACGGTCTCAGCGGCGAAACCGTAATGGTCCAGCAGCCGTAGTTCGCGCCGGTTCCCGGAGTTGCCGCGCGTCTGGGCGTTTGCAGCGGGCAGCGGGCGCACAGTGGTTCGAAAGTTGAGCTCACGGGGCGCGGGGGCTTGGCCCCCCCAACTTGCCAGAGTGACGTCGTGTCGCGCCGCCAGCCGGCCCAGGATTTCCCGCACCGGCAGGTCCAGGCCATTGGCCTTGCCACCGGGTGCGGCGCGCTTGATTGCGAGGATTTGCATGGGACTCCGGCCAATTGCGCGGGCGGCCTTCGCGATGGGCGCTGCGCTGCTGGACTTATCGGAGCCGCAGGGCTGCACCTTGAAGCTGGCCGGTCCGGCGCGTGAGGCGATTCGTCGGAGGCATGCCCGGCCGCTACGCGGCTTGGGTATGGCACCCGACCCGTGCACCCTCCAACGCCTGTACCAACCGACACGGTAGCGCGTGACGGGTTACGGCGTGGTGACCGCGGTCGGGGATGGCCTTATAATTGTGGGATTGTCGCCGCCGTGGGACGCTGGGGACGCCGTTTAGTTTCCGCGACGGTTTTGTAAGGATCGCGTTACGACGGTTTTGTAAGGATCGCGTTACATGAAGA
>JAGPEO010000323.1 GCA_018056925.1 Phycisphaerae bacterium | reverse complement strand
CTCGTGACACGCAACGTCGATAAGCTCGCCGTCGGCCAGTGCGGCTACAGCCACATTTGCCGCGAGGACGGCGGCATTCTCGACGACCTGATCGTCTCACGCTACGACGATTACTTTCTAGTGGTTTGCAACGCTTCGAACCGCGAGAAACTGCTGGGCTGGTTCGATCGCCAGCGGGCCGGCTTCGACGTGCAGATCAAAGACCGCACCTTCGAGACGGCAATGGTCGCGCTCCAGGGCCCGGACACTTTTGACGCCCTGGCCAAGCTCCTGCCGGTCTCGCTCGAGGGGCTGAAGCGCTATCACTTCCGCTGCGGCACGGTCATGGGTGTTGAGGCCTCGATCGCCCGCAGCGGCTATACCGGTGAGGAAGGCGTCGAGATCACCATGCCCGCCAATCTCGCCATGATGGCAGTCAACGTATTATTCGAACGCGCCGAGCAGATGGGCCGCCCGCTCAAGCCGGCCGGACTCGGGGCACGCGACACGCTCCGTCTGGAGGCCGCCATGCCCCTGTACGGGCACGAGCTGACCGAAGACTGGGACCCGATCACGGCCGGCCAGACTTGGTGCGTCGATCTGACTAAAGACTTCATCGGCCAGCCGGCGCTCAAGCGCATCGCCGAGGAAGGCCCCAAGCGACAGATCGTGGGCTTCGAGGTTTCGGGTCCGCGCATCGCGCGCCAGGGTTACCCGGTCCTCGCGGACGGTCGGCCCGTTGGATTCGTAACCAGCGGCGTACAGGCGCCCAGCGTGCAGAAGAACATCGCGATGGGCATGGTGGATGCCGCACACGCGGCCCCCGGCACGACGGTCGAAATCGACCTGCGCGGCACGAAGACCGAGGCCAAGATCGTTCCGCTCCCGTTCTACAAGCGCCCCGCAAAGAAGTAGCAGAGCCGGGGGCGTGCCGCACTGGGATCGAGCTAGCGCCCGCGATGACGTGGTAAAGTGATAAAGTGGTAGGGTGATAAGGGACGATCCACGAAACCCCACTCTATCACCTTATCACTTTATCACTCCGGTGCCCACGATGAACGTGATAAGGTGCTAAGGTGATAGGGTGATAAAGGAACGCCCGCGAAATCCCCTTATCACTCTATCACTTTATCATCGGGCGATCATCGGGCGGATTCACATCACGCCACGTGCAATGCCTCGATCACATTCGTCCGCGATGCGTGTCGCGCCGGCAGGATGCCCGCCAGCAGGCACAGGCTGATTGTCAGGGCGACCGCCAGACCCACGAACGCCCACGGAATTTCCAGCGGGCCGATGAAGCCGGAAAAGCGCAGCGTCATCTGCTGCACGTTCTTGGCCAGGTGCAGGCCCAACGCCAGCCCCAGTGCGCTGCCGATCGCCGCCAGAACCAGCGCTTCACCCACCACCATCCGCAGAATCTGCCCGCGTGTGGCGCCGACCGCACGCAGAATCGCGAGCTGCTTGCTGCGGCTGGCGACGTTGGCCGTCATCAGGTTCGCCACGCCGATGGCGGCCACCAGCAGCGCGACCGCCGGGATGGCGGTCAATAGGTACGTCACGCGGGTCAACTCGGCGTCAATGTGGTCCTTCAGCTCGCTGGCCGTACCGACGTAAGCGCTGTGCGCATCGAGTGCATTGCGCAACTCCAGCAGCAGCTCGTGTTCGCGGGCGCGCTGCCAGCGGACCGCCAACGGTACGTCATCGTCGTACCACCACTTTCTGTCGGTGTTGAGCGACGCGCGCAGCTCGGGGCCGGCCTGCTCCGGTGGCGGCGGCCAGTTCGGCGGCGGCGGCTCCGGCGGCAGGTCGAAGTTCAGCAGAACCAACTTGATCGTGTCTATATTGAAGAAGCGCTTCAGATCGGCGTTGCTGCCGATCATCGAGCCCATGGCCGCCACGCGGGCCTCGCTCTCGGCCTGAAAGAAGCTGGCCGCTATGTCGAGCGCCGGCGAATCGATCACGCCGGCTATCTTGAAGGTGCGGGCCCCGAGATCGGAGAACCAGACCCGCACGGTGTTGCTGATACCCCGCGCCTCGTCGGGGACCAGGCCCTTATGGCGGCTGCGGGCGAAGTCGATGGAAACCAACACGTGCCCGCCTTGCCGCAGCAACTCGCGGGCCGTTTCCTCGTCCCCCTCGATGAACTCGAATTTCACCATGTCGAGGAACGTGTCCGGGTCGCAGCCCAAAAACCAGGTGGCCGAGTGGAAGATCTGTGCCCGCGGCCCCTGCATCTGCCGCTCCTCGACCGCCATATTCAGCGCGTTGGCCAAGGCGAAGTTCTTCACGCCCGCGAATTGCTCGATGCGGCGCGCGGCTTCCTCCGGGGTGATGCCGAATTGCTCGTAGCTCCAGATATAGGCCTCAGGGAACTGCTTGGGAAACTGCCAGCCGGCGCGGAAGCTGCGATTGAGCACCACCAGGGCTACGATGAGCGACAGCCCGACCATCAGCCCGCAAACAATGCCGGCCGAACGCCACACGGCGTGCCCGACCTGGTCTTGCAGCAGACGGGCGCGCACGCCCACCAGACGCGCAATCAGCAGGACGGCCGGCGAGCCCAGCAGCCAGACCATCAGCGGCGCCGCCAGGGCATAGACGCAATACAGCAGTACGACGGACGCCGCCGACCAGCGCACGAACTCGAAATTGCGGCCGATCTTGAAGGCCATAATCGCCACTTGCGCCACAAGCAGCCCAACGCCTAGCAACGTGGCGGCGATGAGCGGCGCGCGGCGCGGGCGGCGGGCGCGCGGACGTGACGCCTCCAGCGGAGAGACGCTGATGGCCGCCATAGCCGGCAACGTTGCCGCGATCAGCGTCGTGGCAAACCCGGCGATGGCCGCCAGCCCGATTCCGTCCCAACTGATGGCGAAGCGCCCGACGTACTCGGGCACCGCTTTGACTGTGAGCCCGGTCAATCCCAGGCCCAAAGGAATGCCCAGCGCGATCCCCAGCAGCCCGAGCGGCAGAACTTCCAGGTAAACCAGCGCCGCGAGCTGGCTGGCCGTCACGCCCACGCAGCGCAGCAGCCCGAGCTGCGAGATGCGCTCGAGCATGCCCATGCTTAGCGTGCTCAGGATGATGAACAGCGCGGTGAGCATCGCCACGCAACTCAGTAGCGCGAGAACCACTTCTTGCTGCTGCTGTGCCAGCTCGATTTGCTTGAGACGCGCCTCCGCACTGCGCACGTGCGCGCCGGCATTGTTGGCGAGCACTATGCGGCGAATTTTGGCGGTCGCCTGCGCCAATGCCGTGCGGCTGCCATCGTGCAGAATTACGTCGAGCGAGGTTATGAAGCCGTACTTGTTGTCAATCTGCTGCAGGACCGGCAAACGCAGCAACGCCAGCGGCGGCTGAAACCGGGCGATGCGGCGGCGCTCGGTCAGGCCGACGATTTCAAGCTTCTGGTGAGTGTCGCCGGATTCGTTCCAGATGATCAGATAGTCGCCCGGGCCGACGCCCTCCTCCCGGGCGTAGCTGGCTTCAAGCACGACCGCATAGTGGTCGGCGGCCGTCAGGCCGCGCCCGGCGACTATGGGGTGGTCACGGACCAGCGGCTCGCTATCGAGGTCGATACCGGTGAAGTCGATTTCGGGTGAGCTCCAGGGGTCGTACTTGGTGCCTTCGACGAAGTCGGCGCGGCGCACGGCCTTGCCGCGCAGACGTTCGACCAGTAGCGGCGTGACCGATTTCACTTCCGGCAAATCGGCCACCTCCGCTACCCGCCGCTGCGCGAATTGGCTGAACTTGCCGAACGGCGATTCAATGTTGATGTGGCTGCGGCCGACGTATCCGGAGGCCCAGCCCATGACGGTCTCGCGGACCGACTCGTAACAGCACGTGACCCACACCACGGCCCCCACGCCCAGCGCGATCGCCAGCAGCGCGCCGAGCGTGCGGACGCGCTTGACGTGCCAATTCCTGACGCCCAGTTGCCACCAGTGCCTAATCAAGCTTTTTGATTCTAACGAGATCTCGAGGGCGGTACACGATTCGGCCGGTTGGCGACACTCGCCAATGTGGATGTCCGGCCCAAAGGCGTAGCGTCGGCCCCCCGTGGCCGACGTCGATGTCCAACCCGCACGCGTAACATCGGCCCCCGTGGCCGGCGTGTCCTGCCCCGCGCGGCGGCGTCCGTTCATCGGCGTTCCGCTATTCCTATGTTTGCGGCTGGCAAGGATTTTGGGCCCCGTCCGGGGCGACACGTTGCCGCTCGGCTCTTAGGATGTACCGGGGCGGTCTGCGGCGCCGCGTGTCGCATGGAGGCGAGCGGAATTGGATCAGCCGGCGAATTCAACAGCGCGCACCAGCGGTAGGAAGTCGCCGCGAGGGGAGTACGTTTGCACCCCCGCCTTCCTGCGCTCGCTGGACGGCTTTCGCGTGTACCAGAACGT
>JAGPEO010000322.1 GCA_018056925.1 Phycisphaerae bacterium | reverse complement strand
GCCAATGACCTGGCTGCGCGCGTGCTTCGAACTGCGCTGCGGACGGGACCGCCTGATCGACAAGCTGCGGACGCACTGGGGCCCGCAGATTTCGCGCTTGTGGGTGCGCGAGGCGCTGCGCGACGTGGTCGCCGAACGCGTCGAACTCGACCCGCCCACGCCAGACGGGCAATGGCTGCTCGTCAATGCGCGCGTCCTGCTCACCGGCCCGGCCGCTCCGCCGGCCAGCGGCGTGGCCTGGATGCGGAACGGGACGCTAGTCGCCGCCGGCGCGCTGGCCGCCGACGTGGAAAACCTCACGGAGCGTTTTTTCTGCGACGACGAAGCGGTTCACGCCTGGCTGTTGGCCCGTGGCTTCCGCTTCGAGTCGCGGCCCGACACCGTAACCCTTATCGATCACCCGTGGGACTTGCCGCTGGCCAACGCCGACGAAATCCGGCGCCAGTGCGCCGGTTCGGGCGGCGTTCACGGCGGCAAAATCCATCCCGGCGCGCATCTGCTCAACCCGGCTGAAATTCACATCGCCCCGGGAGCGGTCATCAAGCCCGGCGTGGTGCTGGATGCCGAACAAGGCCCGATTCACATCGACACCGCCGCCGAAATCCAAGCCAACGCCGTCATCATGGGCCCGGCCTACATCGGCCCGCGCAGCATCGTCCGCCCGGGTGCGGTCCTGCGCGGTGGCGTCACCATCGGCCCGGTCTGCAAGGTGGGCGGCGAAATCGAGACCTCGATCTTTCAAGGCTATAGCAACAAGCAGTCCTATGGGTTTGTTGGGCACAGCCTCATCGGCGAATGGGTCAATCTCGGCGCCGGAACGGTCACCAGCAACCTGAAAAACACGTATGGCGCCATTCGCGTTTACATCAACGGTGTAGGGGTCGAATCCGGCCAGCACTTCATCGGCTCGATCATCGGCGACCATTCCAAGACCGGCATCGGCACCATCCTGCCGACGGGCTGCGTCGTCGGCATCGCTTCAAACGTGTTCCGCCAGAGCGCCGTGCCGCGGTTCGTCCCGTCCTTCGCCTGGCTCACCGAGGCGGAAATGACGAACTACCGCGTCGAGAAGGCCCTGAACATCGCGCGCATCGTCATGGCCCGCCGTGACGTCCATTTGAGCGACGCCGAAGCCGCCCTGCTCAAGAGCGCCGCCGACCAAGCCGGCCAAGTCGAAGCCGCCGGCTGGCAGTAGCCGCCCCGTCCAGCGTAACACGCTGAAAAACCGCGTGTGCCACTGTTGAAGCATTAGGTGTGCCACCGCTGAAGCAGGCGGCATCAGCAGTGCCGGTCAAGAAGCAGTGCTCAACGCATTTCGCCCGCCGCCGCCGGCATCACCCCCTGCATCCCTCTCGCCCGCATCGAATATAATGAACACGAGGGAAGCGCTTTCCGTGCGTCAACGCACGACGCGCCCGGTTACCCGCCTTCGACGGAGAACTCATGCCCATACAACACTCGCGCTTTACGACGATCCGCAGCGCCGCGTTGATCGCAGTTATCACTGTCAGCGCCTACTCGCTAATTCCACTTTCCCGCGCCGCCGAGCCGACCCAGTCCGCTTTGCCGGCACAGGACGCCCTCACCCCCTCCGAGCTGGCCCACCTCGAAACGCTTTCCAACAGCTTCCGTAAACTTGCACGCCTGTCGCGCCGCGGCGTCGTTTACATCGTCGTCGAATCGGCCAAATCCGCCGAACCCGATCCCGACCTGCTCGACTACCTACGCCAGCGCTTCGCCGAAGTCGTACCGGACGAGCAGTTGCAGGAATTGGCACGCCGCATTCCAGGCGGCTCCGGCACCGGAATCATCTTCGACCGGCACGGCCACATCCTGACCAACAGCCACGTTGTACGGGAACGCGACGAAATCGAGGTGCGCCTGCCCGACGAACGTGTTTACCCGGCCAAACTCGTCGGCGTCGACACCAAAACCGATGTCGCAGTCGTCAAGATCGACGCCCCGGACCTCCACCCCCTCACCTTCGCCGACTCCGACCAGGCTGAAGTCGGCGACTGGGTCCTCGCCGTCGGCGCACCCTTCGGCCTCACCCAGACCGTCACGCACGGCATCATCAGCGCCACCGGCCGCGGCCACATTCGCGGCCTCGACAGTATTTACTACCAGAATTTCATCCAGACCGACGCGGCCATCAACCCCGGCAACTCCGGCGGGCCCCTGCTGAACATGCGCGGTGAGGTGCTCGGCATCAACACCGCCATCGCTACTGACGACAACCGCAACGCCGGCGTGGCCTTCGCCATTCCCTCGAACATGGCTCTCAAAATAGCCCGCATTTTGATCGAAAAGGGCGTCGTCTCCCGCGGCTGGTTGGGAATCAGCTTCGCCCCGGCCGGCGTGACCTCGGCCGACATGGAAATTCTGGATTTGCCCCATGATCGCGGCGTACTCGTGAGTAGCGTACTGGCAAAATCGCCCGCATTGGCCGCCGGAGTGCAGGTGGATGACTACATCACGGGCATTAACGGTCAGGAGTTGAACGGCGCCGGCCAATTCACGAATCTGATGGGCGATTTCCTGCCGGACACACAGCTAACTCTGCAAGTGTTCCGCGACGGCCGGAAACAGGACATTGACATTCGGCTTGCCCAACAGCCGGACAACCCCAACGATCGTTCGTTGTTGCTGGATGCGGCTCAGGGCAGGTACGTTCCGCAGCTTGGCCTGTCGGGCCGCGCTTTGCGTCCGAAGACCGTCGACGAATTTGAAGCCGACGACCGCGGCGTGTTTGTGACGCACGTTGACGAAGACGGTCCGTGCGCCACTGCCGTCAGAAGCGGCGAAGTCATCACCGCAGTTAATGACCGCAAGATACGCAATCTGGCCG
The DNA here is from genome assembly GCA_018056925.1 of Phycisphaerae bacterium. GTDB lineage: Bacteria > Planctomycetota > Phycisphaerae > UBA1845 > Fen-1342 > JAAYXS01. The sequence continues at coordinate 1,539 of JAGPEO010000322.1, read as the reverse complement.
AATTGGAAGCGGCTCTGAATAAGCCGGCGTTGCTGCAACGCCAAGCGGAACGGCAAGATGCGTCTGGTGCCGGGCCGCGTGAAATCCGTCTTGACATCTTGCAAAAGGATTACGACCAACGCCTGGAGACCGTGAGCCTGCCCTAGCCCTCTTGCGCGATCTGTGTCACCTTAGCGAGCCGCTATTATTTTGAGACCAAGGTCGCTCAACCCAGCAAGACTGCTTTTATGGGACTATCGGTCACACCTTCCGATCACCCAACCTGCCGGCCGACGCTCTGCCCCCCTGCCGTTTACGGCCGCCTCATCATCCTGGCGGCCCAGGCACTCATGGCCCCTTGACGGTTGCCTTGTTTACGCCTGCCCGGATACGCGGTAACTTCGAGCACCGTGAGCCGGAGTGTCTCAGTCTACGGCGATGCGGGTCGTAAACCGCTCCACCCATTACGACCACTCCTGGCTCCAACACGCTCCCATGAGGAAACGTAGCTATGTCCTCCACTGAGGAATTCCGAATCGAGCACGATCTGCTGGGCCAGAAGAAGATACCCGTAGGCGCATACTACGGCGTACAGACCGCACGCGCCATGGAGAACTTCCACATCTCCGGCGTGCCGATCAAACAGTACCCCGATCTCATTCGCGCCCTGGCCGTGGTCAAACTCGCCGCCGCCCGCGCCAACTACGAATGCGGCAAGATTAGCAAGACCGTCCTCGACGGCATCGACGGCGCCTGCCACGAAATCATGGACGGCAAACTACACGACCAGTTCCTGGTTGACCTCATCCAAGGCGGCGCCGGCACGTCGACCAACATGGCCGCCAACGAGGTCATCGCCAACCGCGCCCTCGAGTTGATGGGACACAAAAAAGGCGAGTACCAATACTGCAGCCCGCTCGACCACGTGAATTGCTCGCAATCGACCAACGACGCCTACCCCACCGCACTGCACGTGGCCTTCATCTTCATCAACGACCGGCTGATCGACGAACTTGATCTGCTTGTCGCCGCCCTCAGCCGCAAAGGCCGCGAATTCGCGGGCATCCTCAAGATGGGCCGCACCCAGCTCCAGGACGCCGTCCCCATGACCCTTGGCCAGGAGTTCGACGCCTGGGCCCATAGCCTCGACAATGAAGTGGAAGCCCTGCGCCACAGCGAAAACGTTCTGCTCGAGGTCAACATGGGCGGGACCGCCATCGGCACGGGTCTCAACGCCCCGCGCGGCTACGCGACGAAGTGCGTTCGTCAGCTCGCCCAGATCACCGGCAAAGAGTACCGCCTCGCTCGAAACCTGGTTGAAGCGACCCAGGACACGCAGCCGTTCGTCCTCTACTCCGCCGTACTCAAGAGCCTGGCGATCAAGCTTTCAAAGATTTGCAATGATCTGCGGCTGCTTTCGTCGGGGCCGCGCGCCGGTATAAACGAAATCAACCTGCCCCCCAAACAGCCCGGCTCGACCATTATGCCGGGCAAGGTCAACCCGGTCATTCCGGAGGTCGTGAACCAAGCCTGCTATCGCGTCATCGGCAACGACCTGGC
>JAGPEO010000321.1 GCA_018056925.1 Phycisphaerae bacterium | reverse complement strand
TATTCAATACGACTTATGGCCTGATCACCGTTGCCTCCGCGAAGAGCGGCAGCATGCTCAATTTCGTGGACTTTACCACGCCGCTCGGCCAAGGTTGCACTATCGGCGAGGCTTATCGCCAGTGGTTTGAGGTGCAGGCCCCATTCGAGCTGTGGGAGCGCGAGTGGTACTACGGCATGGTGCTCAACGGCGACCCCACGCTGCGCCCCGTCCGCAAGGGCGACCTCGATCGCGATGGCCACATTGACCAGGACGACTACGCCGCCCTATGCGACTGCCTGGCCGGTCCGGACACGCCGCCGTCACCTGACCAGCCCGGCCTGACCATTGAGGCGTGCCTTCGGGCCTTTGATTTCGACAGCGACAAAGACGTCGACACAGTCGACTTTGAAGCTTTCCAGTGGAGTTTCACTGGCTCGTAGGAGAAACGCCACCGGCCTTAGCAGTCCGCCACAGAACTCCGCTTTCCATGGCAAAGCAGAGCCGGGCTTGCGTTCCGAAAAGCAGAGCCGGGGCATGCCGCCCCGAAATGCCGCCAAGAGTCTCCCATTCGCGCAGTGCCCGCCGAGGCGGGCACACGCTCCCCGCCAGTGGCGTAGGCGCCGCGCGCGCAGCTGGCACCAACAAGTAGACCTTGTCAACGCGTCCGCGTTTCACACTTCGAATTTCAGGGCCGAATCGACATACGCGGTGATTGACGTACGTCACAAAGGACGTATGTCATTGGTGAGCCCCAGCGCGTCAAATGCCGGCGTGCGCCAGGACCCGCGCGTTAGAAGTTGACCGCTACGGATAGCTGGCTGGCGATGGAGCGGGCTTGGTTGACTGCTATCTGCGGGTTGCTGCTGATCTTCGTGACGAGTAGTGGTTCTCGGCCGACCAGGTTGACCGGCACGTCATGGGCGCGCTCCAGGGCATCCGCGCGGACTCGGAGCAGGTGCCCGCTCCAGTTGCATACGTAGGCGCCCGGTTCGTGTATCACGTCAAATGGTACACACGCCCCCAGCGCGATCCGCCCTTCCTCGCTGCCGGTCTCCTCCGCACAGGTCATTGGCTCAACAGCCATGCCGCATCCTCCTTGATCTCCGATGTCGCGCGGCTCGCCACTTTAGCAGCGGACACCCTAAATACGTATTATTTACGCGCGTTTGAGAACGGCAAATAAACTTTATGACATGCGCGCCGGTGCGCCAAAAATGGCGTTACGTCGCGAGAAAACGCGAACTTACCGGCCGTAAATTCTGTGTATAGCTGTGCTCAGGAATTCTTAACGTTGCTGCCGGCTGAGCGGTGCTGGCCGCTGTGCTGCCGGCTGAGCAGTGCTGCCGTGCTGCCGGCTGAGCAGTGCTGCGGTCAGAATTTCACTTCCAGGTTGAAGAACGCCGCCAGGCGCTTGGCCTTCGAAATGACTACGTCGGGATCGTCGCTGATTTTCGTTATCGTCAGCGGGCGATCGCCCACAATGTTTAACCCCGGTGGCCGCCCGCCGGGGAATGCGTCTGGGCGGACCCGCAGCAGGTGCCCGCTCCAGTTGCACACGTACGCCCCAGGCTCGCTCAAAACATCCAGCGGCAGTGTGGTCCCGGGCTCGGCGGTTCGCGTAGGGGCAGAATTTTGCTTCGGGGCCAAATTCTCCCGCGAAGAAGCGGCAGATTCCTGTATCGGGGCCACGGTCTCCCGCGAACAAGTGGTCGTAGTCATTGACGGCTCCTCTCTTCGGTCGGCGCAGCCTCTGTTCGGACGGCGCCTCTGTTCGGGCGGCGCCTCTTTCGGTCGGCGCCGCTCACGGCGTCTTGGCCACTTTCTTATCGGTCAGTTCTGCTCGCGAAATTGACGGGTTCCTGGGCGGTGGGTCGAACCGAACCGAGCGGTCGATAGAAGTCTGTGGACCGAAATGCACGCCAGCCAAGGATGGCCACCTGCGATGATGGACAATTCCGTAGCCCTGGACGAGCGCCCGCCGGACACGGCCGCCTGTTTCCTGAAAGAACCACTCGGTCACGAAGAAAGCCCGCTCGACCGGCTGCGCGCGGTGTACGTCAAGAACCTGGCCCAACTGTACCGGCGGCAGCAGGCCCTGGCCCTCCGTTTGGAGGCCGTACCGTTCTCATCCTGCCCGGCTCTGGAGCGCACGCGGGACGGGCGCTTCACCGCGCAACTGCCGACCGCCGGCGGCCGCGCCGTTTACTTGCACAGCCGCTATCGCCCCATTGAAGAAGCCCAGCAGTTCGTTGAGGCGCAGTCGCGCGCAGAGGATGGCGCGGATGGCGCCCGCGCCCCCGGCGCGTTCCTGCTGTGCGGGATTGGGCTGGGTTATCACCTGGCCGAGTTGCTGCGGCGGCACGAAGTCGCCCGGGTGATCGTGGCCGAACAGGACTTGGCGCTGATCAAGGCGGCCCTGACGGTGGTGGACATTTCGAATGAGCTGCACGAAGGGCGCGTGTTCTTTCTGACCTCCGCCGAAAAGTCGCACGTACACGAAGTGCTGCGGCCCGCAAACATCGACATCATGCTGGGCCTCAAAGTAATCGCGCTGCCGTACGCCACCCAACATCGCGCGGAATTCCATAGCCAGGCGCGCAGCGCGTTGCAGGACTTCATCTGCTACGCGCGGCTGCAAATGGTCACCGTGCTGCGGAATGCACGCATTACCTGCAAAAACATACTCTTCAACTTGCCGGCCTATCTGGCGCGGCCGGGCGTCGAAGTTTTGCGGAACCGCGCCGCGGGATACCCGGCGATACTCGTGGCGGCCGGGCCGTCGCTCGCCCGCAACATCGACCAGCTTGCCGGGCTGCGCGAGCGGGCGGTCATCATCGCGGTTCAAACCGTGTTCAAGCAGTTGTTGGCTCGCGGCATTCCCCCGCACTTCGTCACCAGCCTGGACTTCCACGAAATCTCGGCCCAGTTCTTTCACGGCGTTGAAGACTTCCGCGACTGCATTCTCGTGGCCGAGCCCAAGGCGGCCTGGCAGGTCTTGGAGGCGTATCGCGGGCGCACGCACGTGCTGCACAACAACCTGTGCGACGCGGTGCTGGGGCCGGCGGCGCCCGTCCGCGGCAGGCTGAAGGCCGGCAGCACCGTGGCACATCTGTCGTTCTACCTGGCGGAGTACCTGGGTTGCGACCCGATCATCCTCATAGGCCAGGACCTGTCGTTCTCCGACGGGCTGTATTACCCGCCGGGGCTGCCCATCGAGCAGACCTGGGCCCCGGAACTGAACCGCTTTTACACGGTCGAGATGAAGCAGTGGGAGCGCATCGTGCGCGCCAGACCGATTCTGCGAACGGTCACTGACGTCCACGGGCGCAAGACCTATACAGACGATCAGCTCTTCACTTACGCCGAGCAGTTCCAAACCGACTTCGCCCGCACGCGGGCGCGCGTGATTCACGCCTGCGAAGGCGGCATGCGACTGGCCGGGACCGAGCCGATGAAGTTGCGTGAGGCCGGCGAGCGCTTCTGCACGCGCCCGCTGCCGGCCGACTTGTTCGCCGCGGGCGGCGACCCACTTTCGCGCGAGCTTCAGGTGCAGGCGCAGGAGGCCCTTCAGAAGCGGCTGGCCGACGTCGGGGAAGTCGCGGAAATCGCGCGCATCATGCGCGGCCTGCTCGACGAACTGGCCGAGCGGGTGGACCGGCCGGCCGAATTCAACAAGCTGGTCCCGAAAGTTGACGAACTGCGCGTGCGGTTAAGGCGTTATGAGCAGATTTATGGGATGGTGGTGGGCGTGTCGCAAGTGGCCGAGCTGCGCCGCTACTCGGCCGACCGCCGCCTTCGGGCGCAGCAGCACGAAGACGCAAACGCCGTCCGTCAGGGTCTGGCGCGCGATCGTGAGTTCGTGAGTGCATTCATCGACGGCTGCGAATTCCTGATGCAGGTTTTGCCGCAAGCGATGCAGCGGCTCGGGGAGGGTGTGCGATGAAAATCGTGGCCGCCGTTTTCGCCGATTTCCAGGACACCTTTCTGGGCCGGCCTTCCCAGCTAAGTACCCGGCTTGGGTCGCGCAGCGTCTTGGAGCACACGCTCGATCGTGCGGCGCGCGTGACGGGTCTGGACGGGCGCTGCCTCTTTGTGCGCCCGCGCGATCGTGAGGCGGCCCGCGCAGCGCTGGATGAATCCGGCCACGCGCCCGCTTTCGAGCTTCTGTCCTTGGACGACGGCCTACGCCGCCGGCGCGCTCTGCTGCGCTGCGCCCGCAAATGGAATCTGCATGCTTGGCGCGGCAGTTTGCTGGGGAGCACGTGGTTTGACGAGTATGTCGAGGCTGGGCCGGTGGCGCGCGTGCTGAAACATTACGAGTGCGACGCCGTGCTCTGCCTGGACGGTCATCAGCCCGCCCTGGATGCCCGGCTGGCGAGCGGAATGGTAGCGCAGATGCGCGAGCGGGCGGATCAGGCCG
>JAGPEO010000320.1 GCA_018056925.1 Phycisphaerae bacterium | reverse complement strand
GCCGGAAGACGATGTCGAGGAAATCGATCGATTCGGCGCCAAGATCGCCGGTGAGGGTGGCGCTCTCGGTGACCTCGTCTTCCTCCACGCTCAGCGCATCAACCAACGTCTGCCGGACTTTCTCGAAGATTTCGTCCCTGTTTACGTTCGGCATTCCAGACTCCAGGCCACTGCTAACAAACGAATCAAACAGTCACCGCGCCGGCGAGACTTTCGACCCGCATCAATCCAAATAGCGTTCGCGCGTGCTCGCGCAATTTTGTATCGATTTCAGCTAAAGCCGGGTCGCTGTCGGCCAGATTCAAATGCCGCAGCACCAGGCGCGCTTTGACGATTTCGCGGTCTCCCACCCGGCCGAGGGCCGCGAACTCGCTTTGACCGTCCGCCAATTCCTTACAGACGGATTCTATCGTGAGCACCTCGCCGGGGGCGACGAAGCTCTTGTACGTAACGTTGCGGGCTTCTTTCAGGAGGACCAGGGCGGGGGCAAAGCCGAGAGCGTCGCGCACCAGCCAGGCCGAGGCTTGAACCATGGCTTCCAGCATTAGCACGCCCGGTATGACCGGAAATGCCGGAAAATGGTCAGCCAGGTACTCCTCGGCCAGCGAGAGCGCCTTATGCGCGACGATGCGCTGCCCGCGCTCGAGGACGCTGATCCGGTCAATGAGAATAAACTTCACGCGCTCTCACCCTGCCAAGTCGTGATCGCCGAGGGACTCATAACGGCGTGCACGCACCGCCACCTTCATTTGCGGGCGGATTTTAGCGGGAAGTGGACGCGTGTTCCAGAGCGCGGAACGCGCATCGGGCGCCAAGGTGTCCGGGTACCAGGATATCGCGTGCCAGGATGCCGCACGCCAGTACCTCGGGTGCGAGGATCTCGGGAGCCCGGATCTCGGGTGCCATACCCAAGCCCGCGTTGCGGGCGCGGGCATGCCGCCGCCAGTTGCCTCGCGCCTGACGCCATAACGCCATTGACCTGGCGGCTAACCTGTCGCCGTCAACCTGGCGGCGTTAACGAGCGCATGCCCGCGCTTACAGCTTGGGCATGGCATCGCGCACTTCGCCACACCGCGCGCTTACAAGTTTCGGCATCACCCACCCTGTTATCGCGGCGCGAGGTGCGGCGCGACGTAGCGCCGGTTCCATTCGTATTCGAACATGCCGTCGTGATCGCCCTGGTGCCCGGTGCTACGCATGTCCGGCGTCCAGCAGATTTGCGCGAGCTTGTCGGCCAGCGAGGGGTCGGGAATAGCGCGCTGCGTGTCGAAACCGTCCTTGCCGGCCGACGCGGTGTGGGCCCGGTCGACCGTGCCCACCAGCTCCGTGAGGACCCCCAGCACCAGCCAGTCGGACGGGCAGTAGAAGCTCACGAGCTGGTCTTCGACGTGCCACAGCGCCTCGCTGAGATCGTAATCCGGACTGACGCCCGCCTGCACGATCACAGCTTTGCGCACGCTGCGCTCGGCCGGCAGAGATTCGAGCACCAGCAACACCAGCGCGCCGCCGCCGGAATACCCCACCAGGTCGACCGGCGCCTCCGGGTACTGGTCCTGGAACGCGACTATCTCATCCGCGATGGCACGGGCCACGGCACGGTTGCGCACGTAATCCGCGAGGTTGAGCATCGCGTACGGCCCCCAATTGAAAACGCGGATTTCTGCTTGCACACCGCCGTCGCGCAGCCCGGCGTAAGCCTCCAGCAACGAGCCGGGCTGACCATCGATGCCGGGCAGCATGTAGACCATGCCTTTTTCCGCGTCACCGGCCCACGCATCCGGCTCCCAATCCGAACCGAGACAAGCAAAGACAGGCGCCAGCAGCGCCAGAGCTGACATGCACAACAGGCCAGCAATCCCGCGCCGATACATCGCGTTGTGTATCGGCGCAGGGCGGCAGGTGCATTACTGCGGTTAATCCGCCGGCAACTGGCCGGGTTTGGTAGCGCGGATCAGCGAATCCATGAACTCGCCGCGGCGTACCAGGGTAGCGTCGATGAATCCGGTCGCGCTAAGGTCCTCAGATACTTCCTCGAAGGTGTACGTTCCGCCGGCGTCGGTCGCCAGGAGCATCATTATCGCAAACAGCGCGCCCATTACGGGGCGGGTGCGCGACGGGTCCATAATGACATCGCGAATCACGACCTGGCCGCCTGGCGCCAGCGCCTCATAAACCTTGGCCAGCAGCGCGCGATTCTGCTCGCGCGAGTTCTGATGGATGATCGCTCCCAGCCAGGCCAGGTCCGCTCCCTGCGGCAGTGGGTCTTCATAAAAATCACCGCCCACGAGGTGTATCCGGTTAGCCAGGCCCTCGGCCGCCAGACGCCGCTTGGCCAGCGGCAGCGCGTCGGGCAAATCGAAGATGGTGGCCGTCGCCTCCGGCGCGGCCCGCAAGAACGCGATCGTCCACGTGCCGCTGGCCCCACCCACGTCCAGCAAGTGGCTGAAGCGCAACGGCTGCAGCGCCTTAATGAGGCCCGACAACAGCGGCATTGAAACGCAATTCATCGCCTCGAGAAACGCCTCGCGGTCAGCCTCCGCGCCGCGAATGGTCTCGGCCTCGACGGGCCGGCCGGTCTTCATCGCCCACGACAGTTGCGCCCAGCGCCGCACGCACGCGGCCTGGTGTTGCAGCATGGGCAACACGCTGCCCGGGCCGCCGCTCGTCACCAACGGTGCAAGCTGCTCGGGCACGCGATAGCGCTGCCCCGTTTTCTCGAGCAGTTCAAGGGCCGTCAGCGCGTCGAGAACGTAGCGCGTCGCCCGCACGTCAGCCTGCACCGCGGCCGCCAACTCCTCGGCCGTTTGGCCGCCGTCCGCCAGGCGCGTGAACAAGTCAAATTCCGCGGCGGCTGCCAGTATGCACGCCTCCTGATACCCGCGGGCCAGGTTGAGAATGCTTTCGGCTGTCCAGGATGCAGTCATTGCAGGCTCCCGAATGCTCGGCCGGCGCGCAGCGTACACACGCCGCGTGACCGCCGCCGAGTGAGATACATTGAATTTAATGCGCCTTCCCTCCCCGCCGCCAGCCCGGCCGCCAGTCCACCTGCCGGTTCACCCCGCCACTCCACCCGCCAGTCCACCCGCGAAGCTTCGCAACGCGCTGTTCGGAGTGCAAAACTCCGCTTTGCACAAGGCAACCGCCAAGACGCCGAGAAACCGCCAAGACGCTGAGAAAGCGCCAAGACGCCAAGCCCGCCAAAGCAAAGAAAAGGTAGCAGAGCCGGGGCGACACGCCCCGGCTCTGCTCTCCTCTTGATCCCTCGATCCCTTGATCCCTAGATCCCTCTCGATGTCCCGGCAATCAGCGTGGCCCGGCGGGCGACGAGGCAGCCGGTTCCGATTCCCACAATCGCCCCAGAACCAGAGTTTCCGGCTCCGGATGTTTGCGGCGCGGCTGCTCGGCGGCCGCTTGCTCGAAGCTGAACCCGCGGTCGGCCACCAACTGCGCGTACTTCCGCAGACTCAGCACCCACATGGGACGCTGGCGCTCGCGAAGTTCGTCGCGGATGTCGTCCAAACGATCCAGATACGCACAGCGTTTGTGTGCGATGTAGGGATAGGCCGACGACTGCGCCAGACCAATGACGTATAGCGTCTCGTCCGCCGGAACGCCTGCAGTGGCGCCGGCCACGAATTCGGCCGTCACTCGCCGGTGGTCCTGCCGGGGCATGACGTAGCCGCCCACGAAGGCGAAACCGAGCAGGCAGACGGCGAAGACGATCGTATAGAAGCGGCGGGCCTGCACGCCTTTCTTGACAAGGTGAGCGTCGATCACCAGCGCCGCCAGAATCGAGAGCGGCGGCAGAATCGGAATCGCATAGTGCTTGTGCTTAAACAGCGCCAGCAGCAGAAACGCCAAGCCTCCCAAAAACCAAGACCACAGAAAGCGGTGCACAGTGCCGTCCGGGCCGCGATAGCCGGCCGCCAGGACGCGCGCCCCCAAGACCAGCGCAACCGTCCACGGCAGAACCATCCACGGAATGTCCCGGAAGTAGAGGAAGAACGATTGCGAACCCAGGCGGTGCAGGCCGAGAAAGCGGGCGATCGTGTTGTAGTTCCATTCCTGCAGGGCTTCCGCGCCTACCGAGTATGCCGCCGCCAGATGCCAGCCGCCGGCCACCAGCACGAACACCAGCACGCCCGGCGAGATGAGAACGGCCCGAATTGGGCGCCAGGTGCGGCGCCAGATGGCGTACGCTATCACAGTGGCCCCGAGCAGCGCGACCGCCACCGGTCCCTTGGCGAGTACGGCCAAGGCCGCCAGGAAGTAGAAACGCAGGCTGGCGCGCCAAGGCAGATCGAATCCGCCTCGTCCCCAATGCCACAGAAGAACACCATGGGCCGCCGTCAGCAGCAAGGCGAGCACAATGTCGATCTCGCCCAGCCGCCCTTGCATATACAT
>JAGPEO010000024.1 GCA_018056925.1 Phycisphaerae bacterium | reverse complement strand
GAGCTGAGCCGCAAACTCACCGGCCTGCGCGACGACCAGACGGGCGAGGTCGCCATACACGAGGCGGTCCTCAGTGCGGACGTGTACCGCGGGCCCTATATCGACCAGGGCCCGGACCTCCTGATCGGCTACAACGTCGGCTACCGCGTCTCGTGGGATGCGGCCGTCGGCAAGGCCGGCCCGGCGGTATTCGAAGACAACCGGAAGGCCTGGAGCGGGGACCACTGCGTACATCCGGCCCTGGTGCCAGGCGTTCTGTTCAGCAACATGAAATTGCGGGAAGAACCGGTCAACATAATCGACATCGCCCCGACCGTGCTCGAGTTGTTCGGACTGGAAAAGCCCGCCTATATGGACGGCAAGAGCCTGTTGCCCGCGGAGACAGAATGAAGCGAAGCCGGGCATCAAGGGCCGCGATGCCCGCCCCCATGAAGAGGTGATGAAAATGCCAAAGATCAAGATTGAACAGGCGACTTATGACCGGCTGGCGGAGCTCTCCGGCAAGGCCGGCTACTCTTCGGTAGACGAGTTCGTGACGCACATCATCGAACGCGAGCTGGAAAAATTTCAGGATGCCAGCGACGACCAGCAGATCGAGGAGCGGCTGCGCGGCTTGGGATATATCGAATGATGCGAGCCCTCAAACGATCCGAACCATCGAATCATCCGAGCCCTTGAATGATCCGAGCCCTTGAATGATCCGAGCGTGAATGACCCGAGCCCGAAGCGCCAGCGAGGGCAAGTGGGCAAGACGATTCGAGCCCGAAACACAAGCGCAAAGTACAAAGTGAGAATTGACTTGGGCGCGATGAAGCAGCTTCAAAAATGAACCTTGTCAACGCCGTCTTGACGAACCTAACAGAACTGCTGTGGTATCCGCTGCGCCCACTGCCGGGGGTGCTCGTGCTCGTGATCTGGGCGGCCATCGCGGGCGCACTGGCCGGGCTCATGTTTCGCTATACGTCGAATCAGAAGGCCCTGGCGCGCGTTGGCGATCAGATCAAGGCCAATCTGCTGGCCATGCGGCTTTTCAAGGACGATTTGCGGGTCACTTTCCGCAGCCAGGCCGGCCTGCTGAAGGCGGCGGGTCTGCGATTCTGGTACGCCCTGCCGGCCTTCGTCGCGATGCTGGTGCCTTTTGTGCTGCTGCTCGTTCAGCTTGCGCTGCGTTTCGAGTACCGGCCGCTACGCCCGGGTGAAGTGGCAATTGTCGAGCTGAAGCTGGCGCCGGAAGCATGGGAGACTGGGCAAAACGCAGCGCTCGAAACCCCGCCAGGCGTGATCATCCAGACGCCCGCGCTGCGTGATGCGCGCGAAAATGCAATTTACTGGCGCATCAGCCCGCAAGACGGCGCGACCAGCGGCCGCCTGCGCTGGCAGGTCGCCGGACAAACCGTGGAAAAAGAACTGGCCGTGTGCGACGACCCGCAGCGCCCATGCACAGTCAGCATGCAGCGGCCGGGCGTCAGCTTCTGGGACCGCTTGCTGCACCCTGGCGAACCGGCCTTCCCGGCCGACTCGCCGGTGCGCGCCGCTATCGTGCATTATCCGCCGCGGCAAACGCCGGTTTTCGGTTTCGACATCCCCTGGTGGGCCACGTTCCTGGTGGCCTCAATCCTGATGGCTTTCGTGCTCAAGCCGGTGTTGAAAGTACGCTTCTGAAGAATGCATCGCACGGCCGTTGAGCCGGCTCACCCGCCAAACGCCGCCCGCCTGATGCTTGCAGAATCCGCCCCGCCGTGGCACGCTGGCCGACTTGTTTTGGCCGATGGGAGACCGCCATGACGACTGAGCAGCGCGAACATGACAGCACACACCCGTTTTCCGTCCACGACATGCTGGCGATGGACCGCATCGGCGAGCCGCAGGTTTCGCCCGACGCCCGCCACATCGCCTTCACACTCCGCGTCACCGATCTTGAGGCCAACAAGGGCCGCACCGACTTGTGGCTGGTCGGAATCGACGGAACCGGGCTGCGGCGCCTGACGACGCATCCGGCCGGGTGCAGCAACCCGCGCTGGTCACCCGATAGCCGCGCGATCTACTTTATTTCCGCCCGCAACGGCGGCTCCCAGGTCTGGCGGATTTCGATAGACGGCGGCGAGGCCGAGCAGGTCACACACTTGCCCCTGGATGTCGGCTGCTTCGCGATCTCGCCTGACGGTCGGCACCTGGCGGTAAGCATCGATGTATTCGTCGACGCCGCCACGCTCGACGAAACCAAGGCCCGCCTGGAGGAAATCAGCAAGCGGAAGTCCACGGGCCGTATCTACGAGCGCCTCTTCGTGCGCCACTGGGACGCTTGGAAGGACGGCCGGCGCGCGCACCTGTTCGTGTTGCCGATTGAGCCGGTAGTACAAAGCCCGACCAACTCCGGCGGCGCGCCGATCGACGTAATGAAGGGCATGGACGCCGACGTCCCATCAAAGCCCTTCGGCGGTGCAGAAGAGTTCACGTTCACGCCCGATGGCCGGGAAATTGTCTTCTCCGCCCGCAACGTGGGGCGCGAGGAGGCCTGGTCGACCCAGTTCGACCTGTATGCGGCGCCGATCGACGGCTCAGCGCCCCCGCGGCTGCTGACTCCGGGCAATCAGGCCGTCATTACGCGCCCGGTCTTCTCTCCCGACGGAAAGAGCCTGGCCTACCTGGCGATGCAGCGTCCCAAGTACGAATCCGATCGCCAGCGCATCGTAGTAGCAGAGTCGAGGCAAGTAGCAGAGCCGGGGCAAGTAGCAGAGCCGGGGCGTGTCGCCCCGGAAAATGCCAAAGCGCCCCCCGCGCGCGTACTAACCGAACAATGGGACCGCTCCGCCGCCGAGCTCGCCTGGTCGCCCGACGGCGCGACCATCTACACTTGCGCCGCCAACCTGGCCCAGCACTCGTTGTTCGCGGTCGATGTGGCGACCGGCGCCGTCCGCACCGTGCTTTTCGAAGGCCACATCACCGATATCGCCGCCGCCGGCTCGCGAATCGTCTTCGCCCTACATCACCTGCGCCAGCCCGCTGAACTGTACTCCATAAACCCCGACGGAACCGATCTCCGCCAAATCACACACATCAACGCTGCCAAGGTCGCCGCCGCACGCATGGGCGAACCGGAGCAATTCACATTCAAAGGCTGGAACGACGAAACCGTCTACTGCCAGATCGTCCGCCCCATCGACTTCGACCCGCAGAAGAAATACCCGGTCGCCTTCCTCATCCACGGCGGCCCGCAAGGCTCGTTTGGCAACGACTTCCACTATCGCTGGAACCCGCAAGCCTACGCCGGCGCCGGCTACGCCGCGGTCATGGTCGACTTCCACGGCTCGGTCGGCTACGGGCAGGCCTTCGTCGACTCTATCAATGGCCACTGGGGCGATCGTCCGCTCGAGGACCTGCAAAAGGGCTTGGAGGCCGCCCTGGCGCGCTACCCATGGATGGATGGCGAGCGCGTCGCCGCCCTCGGCGCTTCTTACGGCGGATACATGATCAACTGGCTGCACGGCGTCTGGCCCGGCCGGTTCCGCTGCCTCGTGTGCCACGACGGCAACCTCGACGAGCGCATGGCCTACTACGACACCGAGGAATTGTGGTTCCCGGAATGGGAGCATGGCGGGCCCCCGTGGGAGCGGCCGGAAGAATACACCAAGCACAACCCGATCGATCACGTGCAGAACTGGGGCACACCGACGCTGGTCATCCATGGCGGCCAGGACTTCCGCGTCGTGGATACGCAGGGCCTCTCAACCTTCACAGCCCTGCAGCGCCGCGGCATCCCCAGCAAATTGCTGTATTTCCCGGATGAGAACCACTGGGTCCTCAAGCCGCACAACAGCATTCAATGGCACGAGACGGTCATCGCTTGGCTGGACCAGTGGTGCCGCCGCAGTGAGTAGCAGAGCCGGCTCGTGTCGAGCCGGAATCTACCAGCGTGCTCCCAATCGCTCAGGTGGCATGCGCGGACACGGACCGGTGGCCCTCGCTGCCGCTTCGGCCTCGGATCAAGGGTTTGGATCAGGGGGCCTCGGATCAGGCGGAACCGGGCTAAGCTTTACTTTGCTCCCGCGCAACCAGGTCGGCCGCGACCACCTCCGCCTCGCCGACTGCGGGCTCCGCGCCGTTTTCGCGCTCCATCAAGCCCGCGAAGGTCAGAGGGGCGGTGAAGTCCGGGTAAGCACGCCGCAGGGCCGCGTGGACCAGGCCGGCGAACATCGGGTTGGCACGCAATGGCCGGCTGATCAGCTCGGGGTGGGCCTGCGTGCCGACGTAATAGGGGTGCATCTCCTGCGGCAGCTCCAGGATGTTCATGATCTCCGCCCGCGGCGAGCGGCCGGAGAAGATCAGGCCGTGTTCTTCCAGTTGCGGTATGTAGCGCGGGTCAACTTCGTAGCGGTGGCGGAAGCGCATGCGGGTGCGCTCGCCGAACATGCGCCAGGCCAGTGTGCCCTTACGCACGTGAACGTCCTGGCCGCCCAGCCGCATTGTGCCGCCCAAGCCCTCGATCTTCTTCTGCTCGGGCAGCAAGTTTATGACGGGGTAGCGGCACTCCGTGTCGATCTCGGTCGAGTTCGCGTCTTCCATGCCGCACACGTTGCGGGCGAACTCGATTACGGCCATTTGGAAGCCGTAGCAGATGCCCAGGCACGGCAGCTTGCTCATGCGGGCGTACTTGAGGCAGGCGATCTTGCCCTCGGCGCCCCGCGTGCCGAACGCACCGGGAACGATGATGCCGTCCAGCCCTTTGACCGCCTCCGAGACGGTTTGATCGTTAAGGTGCGAGGTATCAATCCAGCGAACGTGAACCTTGCACCCCCAATGCACGCCGGCGTGCTCCAGGGCCTTCAGAATGCTGGCGTACGCGTCGCGAACCGCGGTGTACTTGCCGGTGATGCCGATCGTGACCTGGTGCTCGGCCGACCGCAGCCGCGCCAGATAGCGTCCCCAAACCTCGCGCGAAGCGCGTTCGGCCTGCTCATCGACCTTGTTTTCAAGCCGCAGCCATTCGATTACCGCCCGGTCGTAGCCGGCGCCGCGCAACATTTCCGGAATCTGGTAGACGCTCTCGCAGTCGTGCATGCTGAAGACACGGTCGGGCGGCACGTTCGAGAACATGGCGATCTTCTCGCGTACCTTGTGCGTGACCGGGTTCTGGGCGCGGCAGGCGATGATGTGCGGCTGTATCCCGCATTCGAGCAGCCGGCGGATGCCCAGTTGGGCCGCCTTGCTCTTCTGCTCGCCGAGGATCGACGGCTCCATGACGTACGTCAAGGCGACGAAGCACACGCTGCGCGGCCCCTCTTCGAAAGCAAGCTGGCGCATGGCTTCGATGTAGTACGCGTTCTCCACGTCGCCGACCGTGCCGCCGATTTCGACGAACACCACGTCGGCCCGCGAGGCGATCGCCAGCTCGCGCAGGCGGTCTTTCACCTCGCCGGTCACGTGCGGGATCATTTGTACGTCGCGGCCGAGATAGCCGCCGATGCGCTCGCGCTCGAGCACCCGCCGGTAAATCTGCCCACTGGTGACGAAATTCAGGCGGGCCAGGTTCTGGTCGAGGGCCCGCTCGTAGGTGCCCAGGTCCATGTCGCACTCGGTGCCGTCGTCCAGGACGAAGACTTCGCCGTGGCGATACGGGTTGAGCGTGCCGGCATCGATGTTGAGGTAGCCTTCGAGCTTGACGGGGGCGACGGAGAGGCCCTTGTCTTGGAGGCACTTGGCGAGCGACGAGCTGAAAATGCCCTTGCCCAACCCGCTCATGACGGTGCCGAAGACGACGACGTAGCGCGTGCGTCCCAGTTCGTAGCCGGCCGGCAGCGGCAGGTAAAACTCCGTGTCGTCGGAGCGATCACGAACAATGTCAAATATCGAACGTCCGTCCATCATGGGCCACCAAATAGTTTGGGCCAAATCGCGGGCGCAGTTTCACGCTCGCTCAGTGAGTCAATTGCCGCAAAGCTAGGCTGGCGGGGCCGCGCCGGGCGATACCTTCACATCCGCCGCACCGCCTATGCAACTGGCGCGCCGCCGGTTGCCCGCCAGCGCGCCACAAACCGTTCATAATCCGCGGGCGTGTCAATTCCGACGCCCGCCTGATCCACCAGTTCGACCGCGATTGAGCGGCCGTTCTCCAAGACGCGAAGCTGTTCCAGCTTTTCGACGCGCTCCAGCGGCGTCGGCAGCCAGCTTGCCAGCTCCAGCAAAAAATCCGTTCTGTACGCGTAAACGCCGAGGTGGAGCAGCCAACCCTCGCCGCTGCCGGCCGCAATCCCGTCCCGAGGGAATGGTATCAGGGCGCGGGAGAAATACAGCGCCCGCCCGGACCGATTTCGCACGACTTTTACGCAATTCGCATCAGCGGGGTCGGCGCCCGCGGGGAAGGGGCAGGCCAGCGTCGCCACCGGGCAGTCGGGCTCAGCCGACAGCCGCTCGACCAGGCGGTCCAGGTAAGCCGGCTCAATTTCCGGCTCGTCGCCCTGGACGTTGAGAACGATATCGAACCCGCCGGCCGGCTTGACGGCGATATTCTGCCCGGAGCCCATCATGCCGCGCACGACCTCCGCGATGCGGTCGGTGCCGCTGGGGTGATCGGCCCGCGTGAGGACCGCCTCCCCGCCGAAGCTGCGCACGGCTTCAACGATGCGCACGTCATCCGTGGCGACGAGGCAACGTTGCACCAGGCGGGCGGCCGCAGCACGCTCGTACACATGCTGAATCAGGTATTTACCGGTCTGTCGGGCGAGAGGCTTTCCGGGGAAGCGGGTGGAGCCGTAGCGAGCCGGGATGATCGCGACGGCGTTCATGCGGCAACCATGGAACAGCCAAGTGTATCCATGGGCCCGGATAGTAACCTGTTCGGGCGGTGATTTCAAATGCGTTTGCCCGAAACCGGGAGTGGGCGTTGGAGGAGAAATCCGGACTGAGACCCGCCGAAAAGAAGAGGCGCACCGGCCCACGGCCGCTTGCCAAGACGGTCTTATAATGCTCGACAAGGCCAACCCGCCAATTTTGGCTCGGAAAATTCCCCCTTCCGGCGGTACACTGCACGGAACGAAGCTTTCGCTGTTGCGGTTGCGGCGGAGACCCCTCGAAGGCCGGGCGCTAGCTTGCTCGCCGCCGAAGCGCAGCAACGCGCGTTGCGCCGCCGCACGTGGAAGCCGCGTTGCCGAGCGCGCTGCGGTCGCAGCCAATCCAGGCGGCCGTACGCGCCAGGCGTCATAAGGTTGCACCGGGCCGGCGCCGTTGCACGGCAAGCGCGGCCGCTTCGGTATTGTGATCGCGCAAAGGCACTGACAATCATACCTGTTGAAGGAGGCGAGAGATCAATGTTGTGGCGCGCAAGTGCAAGCCTGTGGCTGGCGGCGAGCCTGCTCGCGGCCGCTGCAGGGGCTGAGCAAGTTCGATACGATGACTACAAGCTGGTCCGCGTAGTCATCAGTTCCCTGGACCAGATTGAACAAGTTCACGGCATCGGGGGAATGCTCATGAGCGACAATGAGGGCATTGGCGCTATAGACTACCTTTTCCCTCCTGCCGCGATGGCTGATCTGGCAGCGCTGAATCTGCCATACCAGGTGTTGAATGATAATGTCCAGAAGGCCATCGACGCCGAACGGGCGTCGTTGGAAAGATGGCGCGACGTGGGGCCGCGCGATCCCGCCTGGTTTGCCGATTTCAAGAACTACGACCAGATTCTGGCCAAACTGAACCAGATGCAGGCCGATCGGCCGGACCTGTGTACAGTCTTCAGCATCGGCGACTCGTTTGAAGGCCGGCCGACCTGGGCGATTCGCATCACCGCGCCGGGGAGTGAAAAGCCGATGGTCTTATTCGACGCGACGCACCACGCCCGCGAATGGATCAGCACGATGACGGTCATGTGGATCGCCGACCGGCTGGTGTACGAATATGACACGAATCCCACCATCCTCGACATCCTGGACACGGTCGAAGTGGTGGTCATTCCGGTCGTTAACCCGGACGGGTACGTCTATACCTGGACCACCGAGCGCTACTGGCGCAAGAACCGGCAGACTCCGCCTCCGGGATCGTACTGCTACGGCGTTGATCTCAATCGCAATTATGACGCCGGCTGGGGCGGCGCCGGAGCCAGCCACGACCCCTGCTCTGAGCTTTACTGCGGAACCGCGGCGTTCTCAACGCCGGAGACGGCCAATTACCGCGACTTTGTAAACGCGAATCCACGTATCGTTTCCGGCATCAGCTATCACAGCTTTGGCTTGTTGATAATGTGGCCGTACGGGTACATGTCGGCCTTACCGCCCGAGCCGGACCGCACCCTTTTCGCATTCTGCGGCGAGACTATGCACGATGAGATTTTCGCCGTGCACGGCGTCTCGTATGACTGGGGTCCCATCTATTCGACCATTTATCCGGCCAGCGGCGGCACCGTGGATTGGTGCTACGATGCGCACGGCATTTTTGAGTTCACAATCGAGCTGCGCGGGTATGATTTCGTGATACCGGCCAGTGAGATTATTCCCACGGCCGAGGAGAATTTCGAAGGGGCCCGCTTCTTGATGGAATGGTCGGCGGGCCCGGTGCGGATCACGTTCCCGCAGGGTTTGCCGGAGTACATATCGCCGGTTGATCCGACCAGCTTCACGGTCAGGATCGAAGATGGATACCAGAGCGTTGTGCCCGCGAGCGCCACTCTTTATTACACTTACGATGGCGCGGCGTTCGAAACAGCTTCGCTGGTCCACGCCGGCGGCACGCTTTACCAGGCCACTTTGCCGCCGGCCGCCTGCGGCACGACGCCGCGATTCTACTTCAGCGCGCAGGGCGACGGCGGGGCCACCGCTTATCGTCCGGCCACGGCGCCGGCAGAGACGTTCACCGCGACAGTGGCGCTGGTGACGACGGTGCTGGCGGACGATTTCGAAAGCGATCTGGGGTGGACGGTGATCAACGATCCCAGCCTGACGACCGGCGCGTGGGAGCGCGCTGTGCCGTTCAGCCCCGCTTCCGGCGGCGCGCCGGGGATAGATTTCGACGGTTCGGGCAAGTGCTTCGTGACAGACAACCGGCCCGGCAGTTTCGACGTAGACGGCGGGCCGACGTGCCTGATTTCGCCGGTGCTCGATTTGACCGGCTTTGATGACCCGGTGCTCAGGTACGCGCGCTGGATAAATTGCGATGACGAGCTCCCGCCGGCGCAGGATTTCCTGAATGTCGAGGTTTCAGATGACGGCGGCGCGACCTGGGTACTGGTGGAACACGCTTCCGGCAGGGGAATGTGGGTCGATCGTCAGTGGCGGGTAAGCGACTTTGTCAGCCTGACTTCGCAGTTCCGAGTGCGCTTCAGCATCGCGGATAACCCGAACAATTCGATGACCGAGGCCGGTGTGGATGCGGTCCGAATTTATGACGTGACTTGTACGACGGGCCGGCCCGGCGATCTCAACTGCGACGGCGCCGTGAATGCGTTCGACATTGACCCGTTCGTGTTGGCACTGACGGATGCGGCCGCGTACGACGCCGCGTATCCAACGTGCGACATTGAACTGGCCGACGTGAACGATGATGGACAGATAAACGCTTTCGACATTGACCCGTTTGTCCTCTTGCTGACGGGAACTTCCTGATTTGTGGCATAGGCGTTTTGCCCGTGAAAGTCACGGCGCGACGCCGGCCCTACACCAGAGACTGGAGGAAGAAGCCATGCCGTGGCACAAGTGGTGGTTACCGGTATTGACTTTGGCTCTGGTATGCGCGCCCTTGGCCGCGCAAGAGACGACGCCTGTACGTTACGATAACTACAAACTCGTACGTGTGGCCATCAAACACACCGGCCAGATAGATCAGGTGCATGCTTTGGGCGCCCAACTCATGAGCGAAGGCGAAGGCCTGGGGCCCGTGGATTACCTGATCCCGCCGGAGAGCATGCCGGCCCTGCAGAAGCTGCAAGTTCCTTATCGGGTGTTGAATGACAACATCCAGGCGGCCATCGACGCCGAGCGCGCGAGCATGGCGCGGTCCCGCGCCGTCAGTCCGCTCGATCCGGACTGGTTCGCCGACTACAAGACCCTGGAGCAAGTCAATGCCAAATTAAACCAGATGGCGGCCGACCGCCCGGATCTGGCCACTGTCTTTGAAGTCGGGCGGTCTTTCGAAGACCGGCCCATCTACGGCATTCGCATTTCCGGGCCGGGCGCCGGCAAGCCGGCCATAATGTTTAACGGCTGCCACCATGCCCGCGAATGGATTTCCGTCATGGTGCCCATGTGGATCGCCGACAAGCTCGTGTACGAATACGACAGCGATGCGCGAATCCAGGCTGTGGTGGATCAGATCGAGTTCTTCATTATCCCGGTCGTCAATGTTGATGGGTTTGTTTACTCGCAGGTAGAGCGACTGTGGCGCAAGAATCGTCGTCCAGCGCCGCCCGGCTATAGCTGTATGGGCGTTGACCTGAACCGCAACTACGCTACCGGGTGGAGCGTGCCGGGCGGCTCGAGCGCCAGCCCTTGCAGCGAAGAGTATCACGGGACGGCCCCCTTTTCCGAGCCTGAGACGGTGGCCATGCGCGACTTTACGCTGGCCCATCCGCAGATCGTCGCCACACAGAGCTATCACAACTTCTCGCAGCTCATCATGTCGCCGTATGGGCACACAACAGCGTTGCCGCCGGAGCATGAATTCTTCATGGAACTAAATAAGGGCCAACACGAAGCGATTTTGGCCGTCCACGGCGTCACGTACGAATATGGGCCGACTTGTACCACGATCTACCGGGTTTCCGGTGGCGATGTTGACTGGTATTACGTCGAGCGGGGCATCTTCTCCTTCTGTATTGAGCTGCGCGACACCGGGACTTATCAATTCCTGCTGCCTGCCGATCAGATCATCCCGACCTGCGAAGAAAATATGGCGGCCGCACTGTACCTGGCAGAGTGGTTCACCACGCCGGTGAAGTTCGCCTTCCCCGACGGCTTACCGACGCGCCTCACGCCCGATACGCCGGAAAACGTGACGGTCAAGGTCATCGCCGTGGGCGACACGCTCGATGTGGCCTCGCCGCGGCTGTACAGCCGGATCGGCTCCGGCGGTGCCTTTACCGAGAGCACGCTGATTCCGCTGGGCGGCAACCTATACCAGGCCACGCTGCCGCCCACGCCGTGCGGCCGAACACTCGAATACTACTTCTCGGCCGCGACCACTGCCGGTGTAGTGGGCGTTTCCCCTCAGGACGCCCCGAACACGACTTACGACACGTTCGCGGTGCCAATTGTCATCGTGTTGAATGAGCCGCTAAGCACGAACCCGGGCTGGACCACGCAAGGGCAGTGGGCCTGGGGTGTTCCGGCCGGCCTGGCCGGTGACCCGCAGGCTGGCTACACGGACGGCACAGTGTACGGCTACAACCTGAATGGCGCATATACGAACAACATGCCCGAATATCACCTGACCACTGGGCCGATCGACTGCACAGGCCTGACGGACACGCGTTTGTCATTCTGGCGCTGGCTGGGCGTGGAGAAATCGGCTTGGGATCATGCCTACGTCCGGGTCAGCAACGACGGCTCGACCTGGACCAACGTCTGGGAGAACCCGAGTACGACGCTCATCGACACGGCCTGGGAGTACCAGGAGTTGGATATTTCCGGCGTGGCAGACAATCAGGCTACCGTCTACCTGCGCTGGACGATGGGCACGACTGATTCGGCGGACGTCTTCTGTGGTTGGAACATCGACGACGTACTGGTCCGCGGACTCGACCCTGACGGCTGCCCGCCGGTACTTGGCGATCTCAATTGCGATGGTGCGCTCAACGTGTTTGACATCGATCCCTTCGTTTTGGCATTGGTGGATGCGGCAGGCTACGCGGCGGCCTTTCCAACGTGCGACCGCATGTTGGCGGATGCCAACGGCGACGGCCAGGTGGATGTGTTCGATATTGACCCGTTCGTGATGCTGCTAATATCAGGAGATTGATGAGCGATAATTTGCCTTCGACAACGCGGCGCTCGGACGGGAACGACAGCGGCGCGCCGGCCGACGCGCTGCCCTCGCTTGCGCTTCGGGCTCGGAACAATTCTGCGGGTCCCAGCTCCGCTTTACATTTGCTGGGAGTGAGCTTGGACGAACTGCGCCCTTGGTTTGTCGAGCAAGGGCAGCCGCGCTACCGGGCGGACCAGGTTGCGGACTGGATTTTTGCCAAGGACGCCGACTCGTTCGAGCAGATGACCAATCTCGGCAAGCCGCTGCGGGCCTGGCTGGCGGAGCGTTGCGAGTTGTATCGCTCCACACTGACGCGTGAGGCGGCCTCCGAAGACGGGACGCGCAAGCTGCTGCTGACCTTTGCCGACGGGGCCGCGGTCGAAACGGTTTGGATTCCTGAGGAGGCCCGGCAAACCGCGTGTTTGTCGTCTCAAGTTGGCTGTCCGGTCGGCTGCGCGTTTTGCGCCAGCGGCCTGGAGGGGGTGCAGCGCAACCTCACCGCCGGCGAGATCGTCGAGCAAGCCCTGCGCGTGCGGCGATTAATCCGGAACGCGGCCGGCGACCCCGCGGCGCGCCTGACGAACATCGTCATGATGGGCATGGGCGAACCGCTCGCGAATTATCAGGAAGTGGTGAAGGCCATTCGCATCATGAACGCCGCCTGGGGGCTGGGCATCGGAGCGCGCAAGATCACCGTCAGCACGGTCGGCCTGCCGCAGCAGATCCGCAAGTTGGCCGGGGAAGAGCTGCAACTCAATCTGGCCCTGTCGCTGCACGCGCCCGACGACGATTTGCGGCGCAGGCTGGTGCCCTGGGGCAAGGTCCCCATCGCCGAGTTGCTGGATGCCTGCGAGTACTACTTCAGGCACACCGGCCGCGAAGTCACGCTGGAGTACGTGCTGCTCGAAGGCGTCAACAACCTGCCTGAACACGCCCGCCGGCTCGCTCCTTTGGCGCGCCACCTGCGCGCGAACGTGAACTTGTTGCGCTACAACCCCGTACCCGGTTTGCCGTTCGAGCGGCCGACGGCCGAGTCGGCCTTCGCGTTCCAGCAGCAGTTGCGCGACTTGGGCGTCAACGTTCACCTGCGCAGCTCGCGCGGGCAGGACATAGCCGCGGCCTGCGGGCAATTGCGGCGGGCGGCGGCCACCACGGCGACTTGAGCAGCGTACGCGAATCCGTGTGCGGGCGGGCGCTCGCCCTGCGGGGCGTTAGTTTGCAAAAGCAGCGGGCCCGTGCACACCGGCACGGGCCCGCTTACTTGCCCGGAGGCACTTCTGGCGAATCAGCCGCCTGTGAGTAGTCCGACGAAAGGATCTATGTCGAACGAGTTCACAGATCCGTCTGCGTTTGCGTCGGCGTTCATGATGCTGCAACCCGGAAAGGCCGCTTGATACCCAGACGGGTTGGTAATGGCCAGCACGAACGGATCAATGTCAAAGGAGTTCACGACGCCGTCGCAGTTCAAATCCCCAATCATTGCTCCGGCCTCGCACTCGTCCGGGACGCCGTTGCCGTCAGCGTCCAGGCTTTCGCCGCCCGCGATATCGCACTCGTCCGGCACGCCGTTCCCGTTGCAGTCCTGACTGGACCCCGACGCGATATCACACTCATCGGGAACATCGTTGCTGTTGCAATCGCCGCCAGACACGCCCGCCGGCCCTACCAGCGTGAACTGGAAATCGCCCGTCGCGCCGTTCTTGCCGGATATCCGAATCCAGTACGTTTGGCCGGTTTGCACAAAAAGGCTGAGCGCGGACTGCGTCCCGTAGTAATCGTCATTGCACACCACCTGGTTACTTGCAGTGCCAGGACAGCCGCTGTGGACCGACAGCACTGTGTCAAACGCCGAGCCCGCCAAGCTGAAAGAGGCAAAGCCGTTGCCGGTTGGTGTATAGGAATACCAGACGTCCGGACTGGCGGCTGACAAGCCGCAAGTGGCGGAACCGTCGTTGGTCGCGCCTACGGTCGTGCCGTGGATGGTCACGCCCGGGCCCACGACCTTGGCTTCCGCACAGGCATCCTCAGCCGGAGTATCGGGCGACGGCAGCAAATCACATTGATCCGGAATCCCGTTCGCGTTGCAGTCTTCAGCGCGGCCGTCGGACACTTCACACTCATCCGGTATGCGGTTGCGGTTGCAGTCCGTAGCGAAGCCGGAATCGACGTCGCACTCGTCGGGAACGCCGTTATTGTTGCAGTCATCGCTGCGGCCGGAGCTGATGTCGCACTCGTCCGGCAGGCCGTTGTTGTTGCAGTCCAGCGAGCCGCCGCAGCCGGCTATGTCACAGAACGCGCCGGGTGACCCGCAACTAACGTCGCAGAAATCGGGAATGCCGTTGCCGTTGCAGTCGGCGCCGTTGTTCAGAGCCTGGAAGATATTCAAACGCCCCCAGCCGTAATTCTGGTTGGGATACGGGTGCCCTTGGCTCGGTTGATCGCTACCGGCGAGCAACATTTGGTAGAGGATGGTCGTATCGACGTTGGGGTTCGCCTGGCTCAAAATCGCGGCCGCGCCGGCAACGTGCGGCGTGGCCATGGAGGTGCCGTCCAGCGTACGGTACTGGCCGTTCGGCCAGCAGGAGTAAATGCCGACGCCGGGAGCGGACAAGTCTGGCTTGGTGAAATTCCAGTCCGGCCGGAACCAATAGGTCTCGATGCTCCAGGGCGCCGAAGCGGGCGCTGGTCCGCGGCTGGAGAAACCGGCGACGTTGTCGGAGGAGTTGGTGGCGCCCACGCCCAGCACCAGCGGGTAATCCGCGGGCGTCCCGACGGTCGCACCGCCCGGGCCATCGTTTCCATTGGCGAAAACCGGCAATATTCCAATGGATTTATACGTCTGGCACACGTTCCAGGCCCACTGATCCGTCCGGGAGGGTGAGCCCCAGGATGCGGACATGACCTTGATGTCAACCGTCGCGTGCAGGCTGGCGACCCATTGCAGGCCGTTGAGCGTTTGAGAGGAAGACCCTTTGCCGGCGGCGTTAAGCACTTTGACGGCGACGAAGGTGGCGCCCGGGGCGACGCCAATACCGTCCAGGCCGAGCGTGGTTCCCATGGCGTGCGTACCATGCCCGTGGTCGTCGTAGGGGCTGGACTGCCCGTTGATTGAATCGTGCCAGTATCCCGTGAAGCGTCCGGCGAGAGCCGGGTGCGCCGTGTCAACGCCCGTATCGGTCTGGGCTATAACGACGCCCTGCCCGTCGTAGCCGGCTGTCCAGCAATCAGGAGCCGAGACTTTGTCGATGTTCCAGCGTGGTGTGTCGGTGGCGCCGGCGGTCGTTTCGGTGCCGGCATCAACCAGGAACACGGGGGCGTCGTCGGCTATTGCGGCGACTTCCGGGCGCTTACTAAGCCAGCGAATTACATCAGGGGTGGCCAGCAGGTGGAAGCCATTTACGACCCAAAACTGTTCCTTCACCTCCGCGGCGTTGCCCCATTGAGCCAGGGCGGCCACCACGGGGGCCTGACTGTTTTGGGCCACTGAACGGAACGTGGCGATTTTGTCCTGTCGCGAGTCGTTCCGCACTGCCGCGTAAGGATATTTCTCGCTCATGAACACGAGGCACGAAACCAGGTTCGCTGGCGCGCTCTCTTCGAGCTGCTTTACCAGTTCAGGCGTGAATTTGGAGGCGTCGGCCGGCGTGTCGGGTGGAGCTGGAGAGGGCAGCGCATGCGTGGAGTCAAGCCGATCCGCGGCAGCCGATTTTGGCACAATCGCCTGCCCCGGGTCTATGCTTGCAGTGGAACCAACAACAACGGCCAAGCCCAGGCCGGCGACGACGAAGCCTGCTATTAGTCGAGATAGATGAGACACCAATCGCTCTCCTTTTATAGGACGTTCGCCGCCCACCATCGCAAACGCCGCACACACCCACGGCAAACAAACGCTACCGAAGTCATGACCGCGCAGCGCGGCGATGAACACCGGACTAAATATAGCACTGTACTAGTGCCAATACAAGCTCATGTGCATTTTTTGAGGTTTTGTGAGTCTCTTCTTGCCACTTTCCCAGACTAGAAAGGAACGGATCGCGCCTGCCGCGAATGCCGATTTTGCGACTGCGCCGAATTCCCCAACACCGCTTCCAGCCTGTTCCCGACACACAGTGGCCACAATGTAGCCAAAATGACTCGCGCCAAAACGATTGCCGGCATCCACATCCAAGGCAAACCGGCAAGATCTCTTCGTTCAGTCGCCCACTGAAAGTGCAGGCAAAGCTTTCGCCCCTCGCGGCATCTCTCTTTGGGTGCGGCAGGCGGAAGAAGCGGCGGGCGTCCGCGGGGCATTGCCGCCTTTCCTCCCCCGCTATAAAAAGCAGCACCGGAAAGGATGACCCATGCCCGGAATCGTCCGTCTCAGCATTTCGCTCGAAAAACCTTTACTTGACCAACTCGAGCGACTGGTGAAAGCCAGCCGGTACACGAATCGCTCGGAATACCTCCGCGACCTGATCCGTCAGCGGCTGGTGGAGCAGGAATGGTCGGATCAGCGCCAGGAAGTAATCGGGACCATCACGATGGTTTACGATCATCGGTCTCGTCTTCTGTCGGATAAGCTGGTGGAGATTCAGCACGAGCATCACCGGCATGTCCTGGCCGCCACGCACGTCCATCTCTCGCGCCGCCTGTGTGCGGAAATGATCATGGTTCGGGGTAGCGCCTCCAGCCTGCACGCTTTGGTTGATAAGTTGCGGCAGCAGCGCGGCGTGCTGCACGCCGAATTGGGGATGAGCACGACCGGCAAGCACCTCTAATCCCGGTCTAATCGCGGAGAATGCCGGCCAGCAAGCCCGCCCGCCCGTTGCCGACAAAGTATCTCCGAATTTAGCGGGAATTAAGATCGGCGTCATAGGTGCCGTACATCGTGGCCTGTGACGAGTCATTATTTGACGAGGCCGCGATGAGCTGCGTTGACGAGATTATTGGCGTGCACCCCGCGCTGCCCAGGATCGATTCAGACGTTTTGCGTGGGTGCATCCAGGCCTGCGCCGCGTGTGGGCAGGCCTGCGCAGCCTGTGCTGATGCGTGCCTGTCCGAGCCGCAGTTTGCCAAGCTGGTCCGCTGCGTCAGGCTGAACCTGGATTGTGCCGACCTGTGTACCGCGGCGACACATATTCTGCTGCGGCAGACGCAGCCCGACGCCCGCGTGCTGACCAGCGTCTTGCAGGCCGTGGTCGTCGCCGCGCGGGTCTGTGGAATGGAGTGCGATCGTCACGCCGGCCGGCACGAACATTGTCGCATGTGCGCCATGGCCTGCCAGCATTGCGAACGGGCGTGCTGCGAACTGCTGCGGGCCGGCCCGTGAAACCAGGGCCGGCGCTAGCCGGCGTCAGATCGGCCGGAGAGACGAGGCGCGCGGACGCCGCGGGGCGTTAGGGATAGTTCTCGGGTGGCAGGAGTGAGCGCTTTAATTCCAGCTTACTCATGAAATCCCACCACTCATCCACCCATTCCTGGTTGATCTTCCCGAAGCACTCCTCGATTTCGCGCTCGCGTTGCGAATAACTGATTTCCTCGCCTGGTTCGCGGGCCGCGATTATGCGGTAATACTGGGCCAATCCGGCGGGCTTTTTCTCACGCATGTAATAAACCAGCGCCCAGCCCATTGGGTAGAAGTACCCGCCGCCTGAATACCACACCTGACTGTCAACCATGAAGAGCTTGAGGAAGTCGGGACTCGGTTTTGGATAATATCTGCGGAACTGGTTCAAACGCTCATGGTTGAACGCTCCAAAGCTGCCGCCTTCCGCACTGGGTGGGATTTCAAATTGCATGGTGGTGCCCTCCACCAGCCAGGTCGGTTTGGCGGGTAAGCTTATGTAGTCCATGAAAGCAAATCGCGGAAACAGCCCGATGGCGTAGTGGATGTGATGCCCCAGTTCGTGCTGCGTGACCTCCAGCGTCTGGTATTCGGCCCAGAGTTTGGCCAGATTCTCCTCGCGCGTCCTCACCGCGCCCCCGACTCTCCGGGCGTGCTCGAGCCGCGCTTTAACCGCGCGCTCGGACATCATGTTGTAGAAGTGCGAGCGGTTCGTCACGGGCGTGAAGAAACCCAAAGCGCTCATGGGCCCACCCTCGACGTTCGTACATAGAGCGTCAAATTCCTCGCGCGAATCCACGTAGTAGAGTTCCAGCTTGTACTCCGGCAAGCGCACCGGCAAGTTGATTATCCGCATGAACCTGATGTTCCAGCGCCAGATCGTTTCCAGCCGCCGCGCAATGTCTTTCGCATTCTGTTCGGGGCCGGTGTATACCACCACGACGTGTTTGGTGGTGACGATGCCCGTGGCCCCGATGATGGCCTTCATTTCTTCCACCGACTCTTCGTTCAGCGGCAGCTCGCCTTCTTCCAGTTCCAAATCGCTGGCCGGCAGCACAATGTTGAAGCCTTCCAGAAGTTTCTCAATTTCAGCGTCCGGGATGCCGCTGGCCCCTTCGGGGTGCTCGCTTTTTTCTGCCGCGGCTGGTGATTCGCCTTCCTCGACCGGCAGAACAGCCTTGACCTGGTTCTTGGGGATTGTGACTGTGGCGCTGCGCGTGACTTTGACGATGTACTCGGAGGGCGTTTCCTCAACCTCACCGGTGATCCACGTCCCATCCGTGCGCTGGATACGTTTCTTCCCCAAACTTTCTGCCTGGGCAGTGCCGGAGACGCAGACAAGTAGCAGCATCGCGACTAATAAGCAGATTCCGCGGCCTCGTGGCTGCGTCATGGCAATACCCTTCCCGTGCTTGGCACGTAAATCGAACTTGATACGGCATCATACACCGCCGCCGTTTGCGTGAGCAAGCAATCTTTGGCAGACCCAAAGCACCACGCGGCGGGGCTCGCCGCGACCAGTACGCCAATGCCGCGCTGTCTGCTTTAGCTTGGCACCTCGGTGACTTGCCCGTACACTCTGCCACAAAGTGCAAACGCTGTTGAGCGCCGCCGCCCGGCGACATCTTATGCGGGCCCGATAATGACAGAACAACAAGACTTCGGCGAGTTCGAACTGCTCCGCAAGCTGATGGAAACCCCCGGCGTTTCCGGCCGCGAAGAGCGCGTCCGCGACCTCATACTGGCCGAAACTGCCGGCCTGTGGGACGAAACCCGGGTAGACAACATGGGCAACCTCATCTGCGTTAAGCGGGCGGTGACGAGTGCCAAGCGTCGCCGCGGCGCGGCCGCCGCGGGAACGGAGGCCCGGGCGGAGCCGCTGCGCGTCATGCTGGCCTGTCATATGGACGAAATCGGCTTCTACGTCCGCTTCATTGATGAGAACGGGTTTTTGCGTGTGCAGAACGTGGGCGGCTTCGACGCCCGAAATCTCTTCGCCCGCCGCGTGCTGGTACAGGGCAAGCGCGATCTGGTCGGCGTTCTGAACCCGGCGGGCAAGCCGGTGCACCTGGCGAGCGAGGACGAGAAGAAAAAAATTCCGGAGATGCGCGAGTTCTTCGTCGATCTCTTTCTCACTAAACGGCAGGTGAAGAAGCTGGTCGACGTGGGGGATCCGGTCACGCTGATTCAGCGCACGGAAATGGTGGGCGATTCGATTACCGGCAAGGCGCTGGACAACCGCATCGCAGTTTGGGCCGCGATAAGCGCCCTGCGCCGGGC
>JAGPEO010000319.1 GCA_018056925.1 Phycisphaerae bacterium | reverse complement strand
CTTCGGGACTGAAGATGAACATCAGTGACGTGCAGGCCCTGACGAACACTGATTACTTCTTCATATTCACGCAGGCCTGTGATTGCGGCTCGTTCGACACCGGTGATTGCATTGCGGAGTACTTCACCGCCAAGACCCCGCACGGGGCGTTCGCGGTGGTCATGAATGCCCGTTATGGCTGGGGCGAGTATGCCAGCACCGACGGACCGTCGCAGCGCTTCCACCGTTACTTCTGGGACGGCGTCTTTGACGAGACGGTCGAGGACATGTACTACTACGGGGCCGCGAACCAGTATGCCAAGGAAATGAACATCCCGCGCATCGGCGAGGAGTGCATGCGCTGGTGTTACTATGAGACGAACCTGCTGGGCGACCCGAGTTTGCTGGTCCTCGGCGCCAATCGGCCATTGAAAATCAAGCTCCAAG
The DNA here is from genome assembly GCA_018056925.1 of Phycisphaerae bacterium. Classification (GTDB taxonomy): domain Bacteria; phylum Planctomycetota; class Phycisphaerae; order UBA1845; family Fen-1342; genus JAAYXS01. Next base: position 4,024 of record JAGPEO010000319.1, on the reverse strand, counting down.
GCACGCTCCCGACCATCATCCCGCCCAATGAACCTACCACGATCACGGTACTGGTTGATCCTGGCGATGAAGCTTATGTGCCCGAGACGGCTGCGCTGAACTACCGGGTCAACGACGGTACTTTCGAATCCGTACCGCTGGTGCAAATCGACGGCGAGCTTTATCAAGGCACGCTGCCGCCGACCGCCTGTGACTCGACGCTCGAGTATTATTTCAGTGCGGACGGAACCGAAAGCGGCACGGTGAACCTGCCGGCGCTGGCCCCGGTGGATATGTTCCGGGCCTACGTGGCGACGTACGTGAGCTTCCTCAACGACGACTTTGAAACGGACCTGGGTTGGACCGTCACGAACGACGCGAGCCTGACAAGCGGCATGTGGCAGCGGGACGTCCCGATGGCGATCGCCCCCGAGCACCACAACCCGCCGGACGCCGATTTCGACGGCTCCGGCAGGTGCTATGTCACCGAAAGAAGGTACGGTTGCGACGTGGACTTTGGCCCGACCATTCTGACCTCGCCGATGTTCGACTTCTCCAATTCGACCAACCCCATGATCCGCTACGCCCGCTGGATCTATTGTGATGATGCCCGTCCCGAGGACGAATGGTACCATCCCGAACACTTCGACTATCTGGATGTGCAGCTCTCAAACGACGGCGGCCTCACTTGGGTGCCGGTCGAGCACGAGGTCAGCATTGGCGGATGGGTCCAGCGAGAAATCCGCGTCAGGGACTATGTAGCCCTTACCGGGCGGGTCCAGATACGCTTCTCGGTCGAAGACCAATTCAATAACTCGGTTACCGAAGCGGCCGTGGACGCGGTCGTGATTTATGACCTGCACTGCGATGCGCAACCCTGGCAGCTCGGCGATTTGAATTGCGACGGCGCGGTTAACGTTTTCGACATTGACCCGTTCGTGTTGGCGCTGACCGATATGGCCGGTTATGCGGCGGCATACCCGAGCTGCGACGCCATGCTGGCCGACGTCGACGACGACGGCACGGTCAACGTGTTTGACATAGATCCGTTCGTCACGCTGCTGACGCAGTGATTTAGCCCGACGACGGCGGGAATCGCCCTTTAAGGGCCGCCTGATTCTCGTGCGGAGCAGCGGGAGATTTTCCGCTGCTCCGCCGTTTCTTTCTGGGTCACGGCTCCAGGGCGCGCAGGTCTGGTTGCCCGACGCCGTCGATATGAATGGGACGCAGAAACGCAATGCGCCACCCGTCCGCAGTGCGCTTGAAGGTCAGTTCCCAGCGCGAACGTACCCAGCCGCCCATAAAATCGCCGCGCAAGTCGGCCTGGTACGCCGCTTCGACCGTAAATTGGTCTGGTTGGCTGTCGCGAACCTCGAGTTGGCTGCAGTGCAGGCTGGAAACTCGTATCCGCTCATATTGGCGGGCCACGAAATCAAGAAACTGCCCCTTGTCCATCCGGGCCGTCCGAAAATCGTCCGCCAGCGCCGCCGACAGGCCGGTGGTTTGCGCCGTCAACAGATCGCGCTCGATCGTTCGCAAAAGACGACCTGCGTGTTCCCGGCGCGTAACAACGAAGCCTTGAATGGCTAACAACAGAATCGAAACCGCCAAACCGGCCAGCAGCGGTCGCCCCCGTCCAGTCCGTCGCCACATCACCAGTAAAGCAAAATTGGCCGTGAATAGCGCAGCCGCAAGGGCGAGTGTGGATTCCAAGGCGAACCAGGTCAACCAAGCCATGCCATGCTCCCGGACTCTGCGGACACGCTCGGGTTGGCAAGGTAACCGCGGCGGAGGGGGCCCGCCAGCGCCGGATGCGCTGACATTCGGTTGCCGGCCGCGGAAGCTTGCACTATCGTCGCATTATGAATGTGAGCGGGAAATTCATAGTCGTTGACGGGCCGGACGGCGCGGGCAAGGGCACCCAAATCGTCAATCTGGCGCGCTGGATCGAGAGTGAAGGCGCGAACTGCGTCCGCACCCGCGATCCCGGCGGGACCACCGTCGGCGATCGCATCCGGCATATTCTGCTCGACTACGATCTGAGCGACATGGATGCGACTTGTGAGACGCTGCTCTTCATGGCCTCCCGCGCCCAGCTTGTCGCGGAAGTAGTGCGGCCGGCGCTGGCGGCGGGCCGGACGGTTATCTGTGATCGCTTCATTTCCGCTACCTGCGCGTACCAGGTGGCGGCCGGTCTGCCGCGAGAGAAGGTGCTGGAACTTGGGCGGATGGCCGTCGGTCAGACCTGGCCGGATTTGACGCTCGTGCTCGATCTGCCGCCGGAGGTCGGATTCGAGCGCATCGGGCGCAAGCCGGGCCAGACCGGGCGCAGAGGCGGCGGCGGACAGGTGAGCTTGTTCGAGGGCACGTCACCCGACGCGATGGAGCGGCGGCCGATGGAGTTTCATCGGCGTGTGCGGGCATTGTTTCGCGAGTTGCCGCAGGTTTATCCGGCGCCCGTGGTGTTAGTGGATGCGGCTGGCAGTGAGGAGGCCGTCTTCGCTGAAATTCAGGAGGCCATACGGCGTGCGTTTGTCTGACGTACAGCACCAGCCGCGCGCGATTTCGATTTTGCGCCGCTCGCTGAGCAGCGGGCGCACGCATCACGCATACCTGTTCGAGGGGCCGGAGGGGGTGGGCAAGCAGATGGCGGCCAAGGCGCTCGCGGCCCGGCTGCTGTGTTTGTCGCCGGACATTCCGGCGGACGCCGACGCGTGCGGGAATTGCGCTTCGTGCCGGCTGCTGGCGCGTGGCAATCATCCGGACTTTCACCTGATTGAGCGCCGCCTGCACAAATTGCACCCGGACCGCACCATCCGCGCCGGCAAGGGGCTGTTCCTGGTCGTGGACGTAATTCGCACGTTCTTGATAGAGCCGGCCGGCACCAAGCCGGCGGTCAGCTCGCGGCGCGTGTTCCTGGTGGATGAGGCGGAGCGTATGAACGAGGGGGCCCAGAACGCGTTGCTCAAGACGCTGGAAGAGCCGCCCGGACAGACTTGCCTGATTCTGGTTACTTCTTCGGCCGAACGGTTGCTGCCCACTATTCGCTCGCGCTGTCAGCGCGTGGCGTTCGGGCTGCTGCCGCCGGAGTTCGTGGCGCGGCAGTTGGGCCAGCGGCTGAACCTGCCGGCGGCAGACGCCGAAGCGCTGGCGCGGCTGGCCGGCGGGCGGCTGGGGGCGGCGCTGCGCTGGCACCGGGCGGGGCTGTTGGATGCCGCCCAAGAGGCAGCCCAAAGTATCGCACGCTTGGAGCGCGGCGGCGTTACCCGGTTCAGCCAGGAGTTGATTGAGGCTGGCACTGCACTGGCGACCCGGCTGGCGCAGGCGGATTCGCAGCAGGAGCATCACGTCGAGGGTGAGGACGCGGAGGATTCCGGGGCGAGCGAGGGCGGCGGGGAGGAAATGATAGATGAAGAAGCCGTTGCGGTTTCGGGGCGCCGCGGCGCACCCGCGCTGGGGACCAGTGAGCTGCGCGACGCGTTGAAGCTGGTGCTGATGCTAATCGCGGCCGTCTACCGGGATGCCCTGCTATTAAACATTGGAGGACCAGCGGCGCTGCACCTGGTAGCGCAGCGGCCGTTGACAGAGTCCATCTCGCAACGGGCATCCGCGGCTCACCTGGATACCTGCATTCGTGCTGTGGCCCACGCCGAGCGCATGTTGGATCGCAATGTTACGCCGGCGCTAGTGGGCGAATTTCTCGGTGCGGCACTGGTTGGGGCCGCGCCGGTGCCGATAGTGGACTAGGATGGCGAGCGGTTTACTGGTTCGATTTTCTGGACGAGTGTGCGTTATTAATGGTCGCGCGCTCTTGACGAACCGCCGGTAATTCGATTCGCTATGCCGTTGTCACGATTGTCGAATCGTGTCTCGTGTCTGAGGTTTCTGTTTCTTGGAGGTAAGCGCCATGGCAACTAAGAAAGCCGCAAAGAAAGCTCCGAAGAAGAAGACCGCCAAGAAACCGGCCGCGAAGAAAACGCGCGCCGGTTGCGGTAGCCGCTGCGCTAAGTAAGCGGCGGACGCAATCTTCTCACAAGCTGGGCGC